>ONOC01000053.1 GCA_900319355.1 uncultured Eubacteriales bacterium
CAAGATCCGTGAGGGTATGCCGATCGGATGCAAGGTTACGCTTCGCGGCGAGAGAATGTATGAGTTCGCTGATCGTCTGATCAACCTCGCTCTTCCCCGTGTACGTGACTTCCGCGGCGTTAATCCGAATGCTTTCGACGGCAGAGGAAACTATGCTCTCGGCATCAAGGAGCAGCTGATCTTCCCTGAGATCGATTATGACAAGATCGACAAGGTAAGAGGTATGGATATTATTTTTGTAACAACAGCAAAAACTGATGAAGAGGCGCGCGAGCTGCTTGCACAGTTCGGAATGCCTTTCGCAAAGTAATTTGGGAGGAATAAGAATTCATGGCTAAAACGTCAATGAAAATCAAGCAGCAGCGCAAACCGAAATATTCCACCAGAGCCTATACCCGCTGCAGAATCTGCGGACGTCCGCATGCCGTATTAAAGAAATATGGTATCTGCCGTATCTGTTTCCGTGAGCTGGCATATAAGGGAGAGATCCCCGGTGTCAGAAAAGCAAGCTGGTAAGGGAAAGGAGGAATATCATCATGTCTATGAGCGATCCGATCGCAGATATGCTTACAAGAATCCGCAACGCCAATGATGCAAAGCATGACACTGTAGATGTGCCTGCTTCCAAGATGAAAATCGCCATTGCCGATATTCTTGTAAATGAAGGATATATTGAGAAATACGATCTGGTTGAAAACGGTGCTTCAAAGGATATCCGTATCCTCCTGAAGTACGGCGCTGACAAGAACGAGAAGATCATTACCGGACTGAGAAGAATCTCCAAACCCGGTCTTCGTGTTTATGTAAGCAAGGATGAACTGCCGAAGGTTCTCGGAGGACTCGGCATCGCTATCCTTTCTACCAACCAGGGTGTTATCACCGACAAGGAAGCCAGAAAGCTTCAGGTCGGCGGTGAAGTTCTCGCATTCGTATGGTAATGTAGCCAATCGGCGGAGAACGAAACTGAAAACAGGGGACCGCAGAAAGGGTTCCCCGAAAATCTAAGTTAACGGAGGAATTTGAAATGTCACGAATTGGCAGACTGCCTGTACCGATTCCGGCTGGCGTTACCGTAGAGGTAAAGGACGGAAATGTAGTTTCCGTTAAGGGCGCAAAGGGTACGATCGAGCGTACCATGCCGGCTGAGATGGGTATCGAGGTAAAAGACAATGAAGTCGTTGTTACCAGACCGAATGATCTGAAGAAGAACAAAGCACTTCACGGACTTACCAGAAGCCTGATCAACAATATGGTGATCGGCGCACATCAGGGATTCACCAAGACCCTTGAGATCAATGGTGTAGGTTACCGTGCAAACAAGCAGGGAAAGAAACTGGTACTGAGCCTGGGTTATTCTCATCCGGTTGAAATGGAAGATCCTGAAGGAATCGAGACCAAAGTTGAGGATAATAAGATCATTGTTTCCGGAATTTCCAAGGAAAAGGTTGGCCAGTATGCGGCTGAGATCAGAGGTAAGAGACCGCCGGAACCTTATAAGGGCAAGGGCATCAAGTACGATTACGAAGTGATCAGACGCAAAGAGGGCAAGACCGGTAAGAAATAACGGAAGGAGAGCATAATCATGATTAGTAAAAAATCCAGGGCGCAGATTCGCCAGAAAAAACATTACAGACTGCGCAATCATCTTGCCGGCACCGCGGAAAGACCGCGTCTGTCTGTTTTCAGAAGCAACAAGAATATTTATGCGCAGATTATCGATGACTCTACAGGCAGAACACTTGTATCAGCCTCCACACTTGACAAAGATGTGAAGAGTTCCCTCGAGTATACAGACAACACAGAAGCTGCGAAGTATGTTGGTACCGTTATCGGCAAGAAGGCTGTTGAAGCCGGTATCAAAGAGGTCGTTTTCGACCGCGGCGGCTATATCTATCACGGCAAAGTGCAGGCTCTTGCTGAAGGTGCAAGAGAAGCAGGTCTGGAATTCTAAGGGAGGAGCAGAACCAGTATGAGACATGTTATTATTGACGCCAGCCAGCTTGAGCTGGAGGATAATGTCGTTTCCATCAAGAGAGTTTCCAAGACCGTTAAGGGCGGACGTACATCCCGCTTCACTGCACTGGTTATCGTCGGTGACCGAAATGGTCATGTAGGCGCCGGACTGGGCAAGGCCGTTGAGATTCCGGAAGCGATCCGCAAGGGAAGAGAGGATGCCATGAAGCATCTGATCTCCGTTGCAAGAGATGAGAACAACAGTATTACCCATGATTATATCGGCAAATACGGCAGCGCTTCCGTACTGCTGAAGAGAGCTCCCGAAGGAACCGGTATCATCGCGGGCGGCACAGCCCGTGCAGTCGTAGAGCTTGCAGGCATTCAGAACATCCGTACCAAGTGCCTCGGCTCCAACAACAAGCAGAACGTTGTTCTTGCTACGATTGAGGGACTGAAGGCACTGAAGACTCCGGAAGAAGTTGCAAGACGCCGCGGAAAATCAGTCGACGAGATCCTGGCATAAGGAGGAACTTTAGAAATGGCAGATAAGAAGATTAAAGTCACGCTGGTGCGTTCCACGATCGGCTGTGTTCCGAAACACAGAAAAATCGTAGAGGGCATCGGACTCAGAAAACTGCATCACTCTGTAGAACTTCCGGATAACGACGCGACCCGCGGAATCATTCGCGAGGTTGGCTATCTGCTGAAGGTTGAAGAGTAAAGGAGGTACCAGATGGACTTATCAAATTTAAGCCCCGCGGAAGGCTCTAAACACAGCGGCAATTTCCGCAGAGGCCGTGGACATGGTTCAGGAAACGGCAAGACTGCCGGTTTCGGCAACAAGGGACAGAGAGCCCGTTCCGGACAGACCAGACCCGGATTTGAAGGCGGCCAGATGCCTCTGTACAGACGTCTTCCGAAGAGAGGCTTCACCTGCAGAAATTCCAAGGATATCGTTGGAATCAATATCAGCGAGCTGAATCGTTTTGAGGATGGGGCTGAGGTTACCACAGCTTCTCTCGTAGAAGCAGGAATCGTCTCCAATCCCCGTGACGGTGTAAAGATTCTCGGAAACGGTGAACTTACCAGAAAGCTTACAGTCAAGGTTACGGCAGTCAGTGCCGGCGCTAAGGAGAAAATCGAAGCTGCAGGTGGAACAGTAGAGGTGATCTGATGTTCAAGACGTTACGTGACGCGTTCCGGATCAGGGAGGTCAGACGCAGGCTGTATTTCGTCCTGTTCTGTCTGATTGTTATCCGGCTGGCATCACAGATCCCGGTACCGGGTGTTGATACGGATTTCTTCAAGAATTATTTCGGAAGCAATACCGCCAATGATGCCTTCACATTCCTGAATGCGTTTACAGGCGGCGGATTCGAGAACTTCTCGATCCTCGCCCTCAGTATTACTCCTTACATCACAGGATCTATTATCGTTCAGCTTCTTACCATCGCTTTCCCGAGTCTCGAAGAGATGACGAGAGACGGCGAGGAAGGCCGGAAGAAGCTCAATAACATTACCAGATGGCTGAATGTAGCACTCTCCATTTTCGAGAGTGTTGCCATGTGCATCGGTTTTGGCAATGAACTGATTCTGAAAATGAATGCCCTGAATGTGATCACAGTGATTGCCTGCCTTACCGCAGGTTCCTGTTTCCTGATGTGGCTCGGAGAACAGATCAATGACAAGGGAGTCGGCAATGGTATTTCCATTGTCCTCCTGATCAACATTCTGTCCCGTGTACCTCAGGATATGATCACATTGTATGAGAACTTTGTGAAGGGCAAGACCATTGCCAAAGCAGCAGTCGCATGGGTGGTGATTTTTGCCATCATCCTGTTTGTGACCGTACTTACCCTGATCCTTAACGGAGCAGAGAGAAGAATTCCGGTCCAGTATTCACAGAAGATGGCAGGCCGACGTCTGATCGGCGGCAATTCATCCAATATTCCGCTGAAGGTCAATACCGGCGGTGTTATCCCGATCATCTTCGCGACATCTATCATGTCGTTCCCGGGCATCATCATCGCATTTATCGGCAAGACACCTTCAGGCTGGGGTGGAAAAATCATCGAAATGCTCAGCCCGAGCAACTGGTTCAATACGGCGAACTGGTTCCCGACACTTGGTCTGATCATCTATGTGCTGCTTGTCGTATTCTTCGCTTATTTCTACACTTCGATCACCTTCAACCCGATTGAGGTGTCAGATAATCTGAAGAAATCCGGCGGCTTCATCCCGGGTATCCGTCCGGGTAAGGCAACGGAGGATTATCTCAACAGCGTGCTGAAGTACATTATTTTCATCGGCGCTGTCGGTCTGATCATTGTCTGCGTGATTCCGTATATTTTCAACGGATTTTTCAATGCAGACGTATCATTCGGGGGTACATCCCTGATCATTATTGTTTCCGTTATTCTTGAGACCCTGACACAGATCGAGTCCATGATGATGGTTCGTAACTACAAGGGATTCCTTGCAGAATAATCTGAAAATGATACAGAATGAATAGAGCTGCGTTCTTCGGAACAGCAGCTCTTTTTTGTCGGACTTCGTCCGATTGTGAGATGGACGGCGGTGTGGTACAATCAGAATGTATGTATTTCGTGACAGCAGGTCACTGCCTGCGAACAAAGAGGAGGGCTTTTATGAAGATCATTATGCTTGGAGCGCCGGGCGCCGGCAAAGGTACTCAGGCGGAGAAAATCTGTGACAGATACCAGATTCCGCATATCTCCACCGGTGACATCTTCCGTGCCAATATTAAGAACGGTACGGAACTCGGGAAAAAGGCAAAACAGTACATGGATCAGGGCGCACTGGTTCCCGATGAACTGACCTGTGATCTGGTTGTTGACAGGATTTCGCAGCCGGACTGCGCCGGCGGATACGTGCTCGACGGATTTCCGAGAACCATACCACAGGCGGAGGCACTGGATAAAGCACTTAAGGCACGCGGCGAAAAGGTTGACTTTGCCATCGATGTCGAAGTACCGGATGAGAACATTGTGAAGAGAATGTCCGGACGCAGAGCCTGCCTGAACTGCGGCGCAACCTATCATCTGATGTACAAGCCGCCGAAAAAAGAAGGAATCTGCGACAACTGCGGTTCCGAGCTGGTGCTGCGCGATGACGACAGACCGGAGACGGTTCAGAAAAGACTTGAGGTCTACCATGCACAGACACAGCCGCTCATTGATTATTATGAAAAGGCGGGCATCATGCATTCCGTAGACGGCACACAGGATATCGACAAAGTATTCGCGGATATCACGGCGATATTGGAGTAAACGCTGTCTGCCTGTCGTTTTCGGATGTGACGGGTACGCACAGAAATGTCGTGCTGCCTGCAGCAAGTCGTGCTGCGGAGCAGCGCGAAAACGGCAGGCAGGAAACCGTGCTGCGGTGCTGACCGCAGAAATGATGCGCAGCAGCATGAAAACATCAGCCTGAACATAGTGCTGCGGCGGGTGACCCATGTGAAATAGCGGGGAAGGAGTATCGATGGCATCGGAAGTAAGGCCGGGAACAGAATATGAAATCAGTCTCATGCGCGAATCGAATTACCGGCTGCAGAAAGTGTTTGCCGCACTCGAGGACATGATTGAGCCGGGTGTATCCACCTGGGAGCTGAACTGCGCAGCGGACCAGATCATCCGCGATCTCGGCGGCGTACCGAATTTTTTTAATTATGAAGGCTATCCGGCTTCCATCTGTACCTCGCTGAATGAGCAGGTTGTCCACGGCATTCCGGATTCGAAGACTGTACTGCAGGAAGGTGACATCATCAGCATTGACGCCGGACTGATCTACGACGGCTTTCACTCGGACGCGGCAAGAACCTGGGCTGTCGGCCGCATCAGCGGAGATGCGAGAAGACTGATCGATGTCACGGAGCAGTGCTTTTTTGAAGGCATGAAGTTTGCGCTTGCGGGAAATCATCTGAATGACGTGTCTTCGGCCATCGGAGATTATGCGGAGCAGGCTGGCTTCGGCGTCGTCAGGGAACTGTGCGGCCACGGAATCGGTGCCGCCATGCATCAGGACCCGATGATCATGAATTTCCGTCAGAATGAGCCGGGCATTGTGCTCGAGCCGGGCATGACACTGGCCGTTGAACCGATGATCACAGCCGGAGGTCCGAACATCCGCTGGCTGGATGACGGATGGACGGTCGTGACGCTGGACCGCTCACTGGCCGCTCATTATGAGAACACGATTCTGATCACCGACGGCAGACCTGAGGTGCTGACGATGACAGAAGAGGAAAAAGCGCGGCATCCGGAGGTTATCTGAAAATTTTCGTTTCAGTTCAGACGTACGCAAGAGCCACTGAACACATGGAGACTCCCAGGCCGAGGACAAGCGAGAGCGTGTCGGGGCTGGAAGTCTCCATGTGTGACAGTGGCTGGCAAAGAGTGAACAGTAACAGATTTTCCGCAGGCAGGATGGTTGAGAGATGGTTACGATCAGGGACATTGCAAAGGAATGCGGGGTATCTCCCGCCACAGTAAGCAAGGCACTTAACGGATACGGGGATATTTCCGGAGCAACGGCAGAGCGAATCCGCGAGATGGCCGACAAGATGAATTATATGCCGAATTCTGCCGCCAGGATCCTGAAAACAAACTCCTCGCACAGCGTCGGCGTCATTCTGGAAGACAACACCATGAGCGGTCTGACGCATGAGTTTTTCGCCGAGATTCTGGAAAGCGCCAAGAGTACGCTGGAACAGCACGGGTATGATATTACGCTGATCAGCGAAAGAATCGGCAAAAACTCCTTCGTCGAGCACTGCCTGTACCGGAAGTGCGACGGTGTTCTTGTACTCTGCGTGGATTTTACATCGGAGCAGGTAAAAGAACTGATCGATAGCGGGATCCCTCTTGTGACGATCGACTATCCGTTCGAGGGGAAAACCTGCGTGATGAGCGATAACATGATCGGTGCCGGTGAAATTGTGAAGTATCTGTACCGGAAGGGGCACCGCAGGATCGCCTATATTCACGGAGAGGATGTAGAGGTTACGAGAAGAAGGCTGAGCGGCTTTGACAAAGCCTGCCGTGAGCTGGGGCTCAGCATCCCTGAGGTCTATCTGCAGGAAGGAAGATATCATGATCCGCGGTCGGCCGAAGTGCTGACAGAGAAACTGATGAGTCTTCCGGACAGGCCTACGGCCATTATGTATCCTGACGATTATGCTTTTCTCGGCGGACGCGGGGCGCTGGAGAACATGCACCTTCAGGTTCCCCGTGACGTGAGTGTGGTGGGTTATGACGGCATTCACCTGTCACAGGCGATCCGTCCGAGACTGACGACGTGGCAGCAGAACACGTCCGATATGGGCAGAATCGCTGCGGAGAGACTGATGGATATCGTGGAAAAGAAAGGAAAATATTACCCTGAAAATATCAGGGTTCATGGGAGACTGCTGGAAGGCGGCTCCGTCACAGCGCCGGCGCGCTGAACGTAAGAACGCACGGCTGCTGAACGTAAGAACTCACCGTTTATCTTTGCCTGCAGACGGATCTCTGTCTGCAGGTTTTTTATGATATAAGGAGTTATCCCTGCCCGATTCCGCATTCTCGGCGATCAGGGAAGAGGGCATGTATTTGTCAAGGACGGCACGCATGCTGCCGAGCATATCCCTCATAAATTCATTTTCCGATTCCGTACCTGACTGGATAATCTGCTGGATTTCTCCGGCCATTCTGCTTTCCGCCGGATCCACATCGTCGATCAGCACATCATCGGGCGTGATGCCGAGAGCCTCCGTGATATTCATCAGGGCTGCGAGACTGATCCGGGTGCTGCCGTTCTCAATATGACTCAGGTGTGCCGCCGAGAGACCTGACCTTTCGGCAAGATCATCCTGTGTCATTCCCTGTGATTTTCTGTATTTTCTGATTCGCTGTCCGATTTTATAATAATCCAGGTCTCGAAGTTTCATGCTGCTTTCCATCATGGTGGCAACCACCGAAGTACAGATCAGAACAGATTTTTTGTGCATCCGGTTATATTTTACGGAAATGGCAGGCCTATTTTAATACACTGTATGGACTGTTTTCTGTGCATACAGTTCATATTTTGCGTCCCGGGCGGTGCTCAGAACCGGTTTCGTGCAGAAAGTCAGACGGACATGGCGACGGCTTTTGGGTGCCGTCACCCAGCGACAGAAGCGTTTCTGCCCGAAAATTTGCGCGGGATATTGACAAAACGGCTGTTTTTTACTATAAATAGACTTTGTGTAATTCTGTTGAAACGTCTGCATGGTATTATCCCGCGGTTGCCGCGGTTATATGATGAACGTGTTCTGTTAAGTGTCAAGGAGGATTGTATGTCGAAGGCTGATGCGATTGAAGTGGAAGGCGTTGTACTGGAGAAACTTCCGAACGCCATGTTCAGGGTGGAACTGGAGAATAAGCATGTTGTGCTTGCTCATATCAGCGGTAAGCTGAGAATGAACTATATCCGGATCCTGCCCGGCGACAAGGTTTCACTTGAGCTGAGCCCGTACGATCTGGACAAGGGCCGTATCGTATGGCGTAACAAGTGATAACGGCGCAGGATTTTTCCCGCACCGGTGCCTGATAAAAAGTGAATTTTGTTCTTGCATGAAAAGGCACGCAGTGATACAATGCTATCTGTATTTCTGCGTGCCTTTTTCGGACCAACCCACCGGAACAGGCATTTTTGCGGGAATCGCCAGTCAATTACTGATTGTGTTTCAAGAAAGGAGGATACTCATGAAGGTTAGATCTTCTGTAAAGCCGATGTGCGACAAGTGCAAGGTTATCAAGAGAAAAGGCAAGATCCGCATCATTTGTGAGAATCCGAAGCATAAGCAGGTTCAGGGTTGATTTTTATTAACCCGCGCTGCTCATGTGAGGGCAATATTATAATGTTAACCTGACTGGCTGCGTCGGGGAATTACCTCTTATAATATTACTTAAAACTTTTCCGTATGCGGCTTAAGCGGAAAAGAAAGGCTGTCATTCGTCTGGCAGCTGGATGGCACATACCGACATCCCATTTAAGCTGGTATTATTGACAGATCCGTGTCAGAAAGCAGGATGCGGACCGGAACAAAGGAGGATTACACATGGCTCGTATAGCTGGTGTAGATTTACCAAGAGACAAGAGAGCAGAGATAGGTCTTACCTATATCTACGGAATCGGAAGAACGACTTCCAACAAGATTCTTGAGAAGGCAGGCGTTAACCCGGATACCCGTGTCAGAGATCTGACCGACGACGAGGTTAAGAAAATCGCCGATGCTATCGAATCACTCGAGGTTGTTGTAGAAGGTGATCTGAGACGTGAGACAGCTATGAACATCAAGCGTCTTGAGGAGATCAACTGCTACCGTGGAAGACGTCACAGAGCCGGACTGCCTTGCCGTGGTCAGAAGACCAAGACAAACGCAAGAACCTGCAAGGGTCCGAGAAGAACTGTGGCTAACAAGAAGAAGTAATAGTACAGGATCAATCAGATTTTTTATTAAGGAAAAGGTAGGTTAGTTTTTATTATGCCAAAAGCATCAGGAAAAACGACGAAACGTCGTGTAAAGAAAAACGTTGAACGTGGTCAGGCACATATTCAGGCGTCCTTCAACAACACCATTGTCACTCTGACAGATACCGAGGGCAATGCACTTTCATGGGCAAGCGCCGGTGGCCTGGGATTCAAAGGTTCAAGGAAATCTACTCCTTACGCAGCACAGATGGCAGCTGAGACAGCTACCAAGGCTGCACTGATCCATGGTCTGAAGAGTGTTGACGTATTTGTCAAGGGACCTGGTTCAGGACGTGAAGCTGCAATCCGCGCACTTGCGGCTGCAGGACTTCAGGTTACCAGTATCTGTGATGTAACGCCGGTTCCGCATAACGGATGCCGTCCGCCGAAACGTAGAAGAGTCTGATCATATACAGGAGGTCGTATTAGAATGGCAGTAGACAGAACACCGGTGCTCAAGAGATGCAGAGCGCTTGGTCTTGAGCCGGCATATCTGGGTATTGATAAGAAATCCAAACGTCAGCTGAAAAATAACCGCCGCAAGGTTTCCGAGTACGGCATGCAGCTGCGTGAGAAACAGAAAGCTAAATTCATCTACGGAGTTCTTGAGAAGCCTTTCCGCAACTACTATGCGAAGGCTGACCGCATGAAGGGCCAGACCGGTGAGAACCTGATGGCACTCCTGGAGCTTCGTCTGGACAATGTTATTTTCCGTCTCGGCTTTGCCAGAACGAGAAAAGAAGCAAGACAGATGGTTGACCACAAGTTTGTGACCGTGAACGGCAAGCTTGTCAACATTCCTTCCTACTGCTTAAAGGCAGGCGATGTGGTTGAGATCAGAGAGAATAAGAAATCAACCCAGCGCATGAAGGATATTGCGGATGCTACCAACGGACGTGTTGTTCCGGCATGGCTTGAGGGTGATGCCGAGGGACTCAAGGGTACCGTCAAGGCAGTTCCGACCCGTGATCAGATCGATGTTCCGGTTGATGATATGAGCATCGTCGAGCTGTATTCCAAGTAATCGGCCTGAACTCCTTTCCGGAGGACGGTGGTCACGCACGGGTATCCATACAGCGCGCGGCGCCGGTTTTTCCGGAGACGGAGCAGCCGTCGGAATCAGCTGGATGTGGTTATTGCTCTATCATATAAGGAGGAACACAGGTGTTAGATTTTAACAAACCGAAAATTGAGATTACCGAGATTTCAGAGGACAAGAAATTCGGACGTTTCGTCGTAGAGCCTCTGGAGCGTGGATATGGCACGACACTTGGAAACTCCCTGAGAAGAATCATGCTTTCTTCACTCCCGGGAGCTGCCGTAAGCCAGGTGAAAATCGAGGGCGTACTTCATGAGTTCAGTTCCATTCCGGGTGTAAAGGAAGATGTGACTGAGATCATCATGAACCTGAAGAATCTGGCCATCAAGAATAACAGCTCCTCCATGGAGCCGAAGGTGGCGTACATTGAGTACGAAGGCGAGGGCGTTGTCCGCGCTGCCGATATTCAGGTAGATCAGGATATCGAGATCATGAATCCCGGCCAGGTCATTGCTCATCTGAACGGTGGTCCTGACTGCAAGCTCTACATGGAGCTGACGATTACGAACGGCCGCGGCTATGTGGGCGCAGACAGAAGCAAGACAGATGATATGCCGATCGGCGTTATCGCTGTCGATGCCATCTATACGCCGGTAGAACGTGTCAATATGACCGTTGAGAATACCCGTGTCGGTCAGGTGACTGATTTTGACAAGCTGACTCTCGATGTATACACGAACGGAACACTGGGACCGGATGAGGCTGTCAGCCTTGCCGCCAAGGTTCTGAGCGAGCATCTGAAGCTGTTTATCGATCTCTCTGAGAATGCGAAGACGGCTGAGATCATGGTTGACAAGCATGAGGATGAGAGAGATAAGGTTCTCGAGATGAACATCGATGAACTGGAACTTTCCGTCCGTTCCTACAACTGCCTGAAGCGTGCCGGTATCAATACGGTTCAGGAACTCTGCAGCAAGACCTCAGAAGATATGATGAAGGTCCGCAACCTCGGACGCAAGTCCCTGGAAGAGGTACTGCAGAAGCTCAGCGAGCTGGGACTTTCCCTTGCGCCGAGCGAGAGCGATAATTCGTAACTGACAAAGGAGACCCGTAAGACCGAAGGCGCAGGGAATCCCTTTTATACAGACCTGTGGATCAGCGGCGAGCCGCAGTAAGACCGATGCAGCGTGCGGTGCGCTCCACAGACGGAGGAAAAACAATGGCTGAATACAGAAAACTCGGAAGAACTTCTTCCCAGAGAAAAGCACTTCTCAGAAACCAGGTTACCAATCTTCTTTATCATGGCAGCATCCGTACAACGGAGACCAAGGCGAAGGAAGTACAGAAGATCGCCGAGAGCCTTATTGCACTGGCTGTCCGTGAGAAGGATAACTATGAGACGGTTACCGTTACCGCCAAGGTTGCACGCAAGGATGCCGACGGCAGGCGTGTAAAGGAAGTTAAGGACGGCAAGAAGGTTACCGTTTACGATGAGGTTCAGAAGGAGATCAGGAAGGACAAACCTTCCAGACTTCATGCGCGTCGTCAGATGATGAAGGTATTTTATCCGGTAACGGAAGTACCGAAGGAAGCTGCAGGACGCAAGAAGAATACAAAGAAAGCAGATCTCCCGGAGAAGATGTTCGACGAGATCGCACCGAAGTACGCTGACCGCAACGGCGGTTATACCCGCATCATCAAGATCGGCCAGAGAAAAGGTGACGGAGCTATGGAGGTTCTTCTCCAGCTCGTCTGATCCGGTAACCGGCTATCAGAATAAGAACAGAAAAATCCTTCCGGTCTGACCGGAAGGATTTTTTTTGAGAGAGAAGTTCTGCCGTGCCGGTCAGATCCAGGCTCCGTCCATCGTGACGACCTGACCTGTCAGATAGGGATGATGAAGCGCCAGATCTGCGATCAGATCTGCGGCTTCCTCCGGTGTGCCGAAGCGGCCCATGCCGATCTCCTCCTCGAGATTTTTCCGGTCCTCTGCGTCAAGAAAGCTGTTCATTTCCGTGTCAATCGTGCCGAAAGCGGCCGCGTTGACGCGGATGCCCGAAGGGGCCAGTTCTTTCGCCAGCGCCCGGGTAAACGAATTGACGCCTCCCTTCGTCGCGGAATAGGCGACCTCACAGGAGGCACCGACATTTCCCCATACGGAGGAGACGTTGACAATCGAACCGCTGCCCTGACGGAGAAAAAGCGGGATGGCCTCTCTGGATGTCAGAAACATCGAGGTGAGGTTGACGCGCAGAATTTCATTCCATGACGCAAGGGACATGTCCTGAAGCAGGCCGATGCGGGAGATCCCCGCATTGTTGACAAGCGCTGCAAAAGGCCGTGAAGCGGTCAGTTTTTCTGTTTCAGCAAACAGCCTTTTTACAAAATCCTCGTCAGATACATCGCCGGGAAGAATCTCACATCCGGTTTCATCACGGAGTGATCTGAGATCCGATTCGGTTCTGGCGGTGGCAAGAACGGTCATTCCAAGGGAGGCGAATGCTCTGGCCGCAGCGCGGCCGATGCCTCTTGACGCGCCTGTCACAATCACCAGTCCTTTGTCAGGATTTCTGCTCTCCGGATTTCTGCTGTCTGAATCATTCATGATAAGTACCTCGCATGACGTGAGTGATTTAACAGTACTGTATTAAGCCCGACTGCTCCATCGCTGCGCGATTCCCGCAGTCGGGCTTAATACAGTAAACCCCATACTACAGGTAGTGCCACATACTGTATAAGTCCACGCGCCGCTTCGCACTGCGTGCTTTCGCGTCGCTACAGGCATTCGCATTCTCGCG
>ONOC01000037.1 GCA_900319355.1 uncultured Eubacteriales bacterium
CCTTTTCACAGTTTGAGAAAAACTTTTCATAACCGTAATAGAAGACGATGTTGAGGTATGTCATAAACACCAGCGGCATATCTGTCTTCTCGCGAAGCCTGGCCACCATGGCAAAAACATCATCGGTCGTTGTGCCGGCCTCCAGAGAACGCAGATCCGCCTCCTGAATCACCACGCCTTCCGCGATCGGATCAGAAAACGGAATGCCGATCTCAATCAGGTCAGCGCCCGCTTTTTCCATGGCAAGAATATATTCCTCCGTCTTTTCGATCGAGGGGTCTCCCGCCGTAATAAAAGGAATGAATGCTTTTCCGTTTTTAAACGCGTCTTCGATTCTTTTTGCTTTCATATCTTCCAACCTCCTCAGTCGACATCAATATTGATTCCGCGGTATTTTGCGACTGAAGCCACATCCTTGTCGCCACGGCCGGAAATGCAGATGATGATGGTCTGATCCTTCCGCATCTTCGGAGCAAGCTTCATGGCATAAGCGACGGCGTGTGCACTCTCTACCGCAGGGATGATTCCTTCCGTTCTCGACAGATACTCAAAGGCATTGACGGCTTCTTCATCGGTAATCGGTACATACTGCGCACGTCCGATGGAATGCAGATATGCGTGCTCCGGTCCGATTCCCGGATAGTCAAGTCCTGCGGAAATCGAGTAAACCTTGTCGATCTGACCGTATTCGTTCTGGCAGAACAGTGATTTCATGCCGTGGAAAACACCCATTTTTCCGGTGGCGATCGTTGCGGCCGTCTCACCGGTATCCACGCCTCTGCCCGCAGCCTCGCAGCCGATCAGTCTGACGTCCTTATCGGGAATAAAATGATAGAAAGCACCGATGGCGTTGGAACCGCCGCCCACGCAGGCGATCACGGCATCCGGCAGTTTTCCTTCGGCCTTCAGAATCTGCTCTCTCGCCTCTCTGGAGATCACGGCCTGAAAATCACGGACCATGGTCGGGAACGGATGAGGGCCCATGACGGAACCGATCACATAATGCGTATCTTCCGTTCTTCCCGCCCATTCTCTCATGGCCTCGTTGACGGCATCCTTCAGCACCTGCGAGCCGGATTTCACATGATGAACCTTTGCACCGAGCAGTTCCATCCGGTACACATTCAGCTTCTGTCTCTGACAGTCGAGCTCGCCCATGAAAACCTCGCACTCGAGCCCCATCAGGGCCGCCACCGTAGCTGTCGCCACACCGTGCTGTCCGGCGCCTGTCTCGGCGATGACTCTCGTCTTGCCCATCTTCTTCGCCAGCAGGACCTGACCGAGACAGTTGTTGATTTTGTGCGCACCGGTGTGATTCAGATCCTCGCGCTTGAGATAGATTTTTGCGCCGCCCAGATCCTCCGTCATCTTCTTCGCGTAGTACAGTCTCGAAGGACGTCCCGCATAATTATTCAGGAGATCGTTCAGCTCCGCATTGAATTCAGGGTCGTTCTTATAATGGTTGTATGCTTTTTCCAGATGAATCAGCTCATTCATCAGTGTCTCGGGCACGTACTGCCCGCCGAATTCTCCAAATCTTCCATCCGGGTTTGTCATCTCTTTCTTACCTCCTCTGCTGCTCTTCTCATCTTGTCCGGATCCTTCATCCCGTCCGTCTCTATGCCGCTGCTCATATCTATCGCAAACGGATGAACCGCATCCACCGCACTGCCCGCGTTCTCCGGCGTCAGTCCTCCTGCGAGGAAAAAATCCCGCCCGATATCATGGATCACGGACCAGTCGAAGGTCCTGCCCGTTCCTCTGCCGCTGTCCAGCAGCACATAATCCGCCACGGAATGACGGGCGGCCTCCAGATCCTTTTCCGAGCGGATCTGATATGCCCTGATCACCGGAACCAGCGTGTCCTGAAAAATCATGACCTCGCGCAGCTTTTCGATGTAATACTGACTTTCACTGCCGTGCAGCTGAACGATATCGATGATACCTTTTTTCAGATATGCCGCGATCTTCTCATAAGGCTCATCGACGAACACGCCGACCGAAAGGATCTCCGGATCAAGCAGTGATTTCAGCTCCGCTGCTTTCTCCTGCGGCACGGACCGCCGGAAACCATCCGAGCAGATCATGCCGATGTAATCCGGGTGGATCTCATTCGCCGCCAGTATATCCTCCCTGCGCCGCATGCCGCAGAATTTTATTTTCGTCATTGTCATACCTCTGTTACCGGAAATCATACCGGACGTTTCCGCCCTGTCCTCAGAGCCTGCTCTTCAGCTCGGCGAGCTTTGCTTTTCTGTCCTTCGCCCGCATCAGTGTCTCTCCGATCAGCACCGCGTCCGTTCCGTTTCTGTACAGCTTTTCGACATCCTCCGCCGTTCGTATCCCGCTCTCCGAAATAAAAATCGTGCCCTCCGGAACGAGATTCCTTAAGTTTCCGGCATTCCGGATGTCTACGGAAAAATCCTTCAGGTTCCTGTTATTGACGCCGATGATGCCGGCGCCGGATGCCGCTGCGGTTTCCACCTCGGCGCTGTCATGCGCTTCCACGATAGCGGAAAGGCCGAGGCTTTCGGCGATCTCCCGGTATTCCTTAAGTTCCTCCCGGGAAAGGATAGCGGTGATCAGAAGAACGGCCGAGGCGCCGAGCACTTTCGCCTCATAAATCATGTACGGATCGACCGTAAAATCCTTTCTCAGCACCGGTATATGCACCGCGGCGGAAATCTCCTTCAGGTATTCGTTACTGCCGAGAAACCATTTCGGCTCAGTCAGGCAGGAAATGGCGTCGGCGCCGGCCGCCTCGTACTCCTTCGCTATGGAAAGATACGGAAAGTCGGGTGCGATCAGTCCCTTTGACGGAGAGGCCCGCTTCACTTCACAGATAAAGCTGACCCCGGGGGCCGACAGGGCTTTTTCAAAAGGAAATCCCGTGTCGCTTCCCATGCTTTCCGCCAGCGACCGCATCCCGGATGCCGGCATTTTCTTTTCCGCTTCTTTCACACGGAATCTTGCATAATCCGCAAGCTGATCCAGTATATTCATACGTTTACTCCTGCGATGCCCGGATATAGGTCTCCATGGTCTTCATTGCCCTTCCGCTGTCGATCAGTTCACCGGCCAGCTTTACGCCTTCCGCCATGCTCGCGGTTCTTCCCGCCGTATACATGGCCGCGCCGGCATTCAGCATGACAATATTTTTCTTTGCGCCGGTGATTTTTCCGGAAAGAATGCCTCTGGTGATTTCCGCGTTCTCCTCAGGCGTTCCTCCGACGATTTCATCCTTTGTGCCGCGCGTCATGCCGAAGTCCTCCGGTTTTATGACGGTTGTTCTGTAGTATCCGTTTTTCAGTTCACAGACGGTGGAAGGAGCCGATATCGAAATCTCATCCATTTTGTCCTGGCCGTAGACGACGAGTGCTCTCTTCACGCCGAGCCTGTCGAGAACCTTGGCGACCGGCTCGACCAGATATTCGTCGTATACGCCGAGCAGGAAATATTCCGGGCTGGCCGGATTGGTCAGCGGTCCGAGAATATTGAATACCGTCCGGAATCCCAGTTCTTTTCTGATCGGTCCCACATATTTCATCGCCGCATGATACTGCTGTGCGAACAGGAAGCACATGCCGGGATTCTTCAGCAGAGAAAGCGCCTTTGCAGGATCCTGATGAATATTGACGCCGAGCGCCTCCTGGCAGTCGGCCGTTCCCGAATTCGAGGAAGCCGCACGGTTGCCGTGCTTTGCGACCTTTACCCCCGAGGCTGCAACGACAAAAGCCGTCGTTGTGGAGATATTGAAGGAATGCGACCCGTCGCCGCCGGTTCCGACGATTTCCAGCACCTCCATCCCCGGATGCGGAACCGGTGTGGCCTGTTCACGCATGGCGGCGGCACAGCCGGAAATCTCATCAATCGTCTCCGCCTTCGTGGACTTGGTGGAGAGCGCCGCCAGAAAAGCGGCATTCTGCGTCGGCGTTGTCTCTCCGGTCATGATTTCTTTCATCACCTGATAGGCTTCGTCATACGTCAGATCCCCTTTATTTACAATTTTCACGATGGCTTCTTTAATCATGGTTCACAGCTCCTTTCACCGGCTTTTATCGCTGATCATTTTTGCTGATCATCTGCTCTGGTTTTCTTTTATCTCTGGTTTTCTTTTATCTCTGGTTTTCTTTTATCTCTGGTTTTCTTTTATCTCTGGTTTTCTCTGTTCATTTCTGATCTTGCGGATTTGTGATGGCTCTTCTTTTCTGACTTCTCTTCTTCTCCTGTCAGGCGGCTTTCAGCACCCCGGCAATGTCGAGGAAATTCTTAAGGATCGTCTTTCCGTCCGGTGTCATGATGGATTCCGGATGAAACTGAAGTCCGTATACCTTTCTTTTTTCATCGGCAACTGCCATCACCTCGTTGTCGTCGGATTCCGCGATCTCCTTCAGGTCCGGTGGAAGCGTATCGCTTTTCACGGCCAGGGAATGATAGCGTCCCGCCGTGATCACCTCAGGCATGCCCCGGAAGAGAGGACTCGTCGTGTCGATTTTTACCTCGGACTGCATGCCGTGCATCAGCTTTCCCGCGTAGGTTACCGTCGCACCGTATGCCTCCGATATCGCCTGATGGCCGAGACACACACCGAACAGCGGGATTTTTCCGCGGAAGGTGCGGACCACGTCCTCGCAGACACCGGCATCCGAAGGACGGCCCGGCCCCGGCGAAAGGATGATGCATTCCGGTTTCATCGCACCGATCTCTGCCACCGTTCTGGCATCATTGCGGATCACCTCTGTGTCCGGATCCAGCGATCCGATCAGCTGCCAGAGGTTATAGGAAAAACTGTCGTAATTATCAATCAGTAAAATCATGCTTCCGCCTCCTCCGCCATATGAAGAGCTTCTGTCACGGCCTTCGCCTTGTTGATGCACTCCTGATATTCTTTCTCCGGCACACTGTCGGCTACAATGCCTGCGCCCGACCGGACGAACACCCGGCCGTTCCGTTTGAAGGCGAGCCGGATGGCGATGCAGACGTCAAGGTTGCCGGCAAAATCGATGTATCCGATGGCGCCTCCGTAAATTCCCCGGTGGTCGCCCTCGAGCTGGTTGATCAGCTCACAGGCTCTGAATTTCGGCGCCCCGGAGAGCGTTCCCGCAGGAAGAACGGCATCCACGGCATCGATAGCATCTCTGTCGTCTCTAAGCACACCCTTCACCTCGGATCCGATGTGCATGACGTGAGAGTATTTCAGGATATCCATGTACCGTTCCACCTCGACCGTTCCGAATTTACACAGCCTTCCGAGATCATTACGTCCCAGGTCGACCAGCATGTTGTGCTCGGCCAGTTCCTTTTTATCCTTCAGCAGCCCTTCCTCCAGAGCTCTGTCTTCGGCCTCCGTGCGGCCTCTCGGCCTCGTGCCTGCCAGCGGGAACGTTCTGATTTCTCCGTTTTCCACTTTGACCAGCGTTTCCGGGGATGCTCCCGCGATCTCCACGTCATCGCCGGAAAAATAAAACATATACGGCGAAGGATTTGTGGTCCTTAAAACCCGGTACGTATCCAGCAGGCTTCCTTCGTACGGAGCCGACAGCAGATTGGAAAAGACAAGCTGGAAAATGTCGCCCTCTCTGATGTAATGTTTGATCTCCCCGACGGCTCTGCAGTACGCTTCTTCTGAAAGCGAGGGCTTCAGTTCCTCAAGAAGATGTCCTTTGGGCACTTTTCCGGGCTTCCCGTGGCGGACGATCTGCTCCATCTCATCCAGCGTCAGCACCGCCCGGTTGTAATCCCTCTCCAGATCTTCCGTATGCACATTGTCGATCAGCAGGATCTGCTGACGGAAGTTATCATAGACGATCAGCTTGTCAAAAAGCATCAGGTTCACGTCGTCAAATTTTTCCGTATCCGGCGCGTCAAGCTTCAGATTCGGTTCACCGTACCGGATGTAATCGTAGGAAAAATAACCGACCAGGCCGGAAGTCAGGGTGGGCATATCGCCGAGGCCCGGAGAGCGGTTGTCTCTCACGATCTGGCGGATGACTTCTCCCGGATGATCCACATGCTGCTTCAGCCGGCTGCTGCCGCTGGTGACGGTCAGTTCATGATTTTTACAGGCGATCTCAAGCGACGGATCAAACCCGAGGAAAGTGTACCGTCCCCACTGCCTTGAATCCTCGACGGATTCCAGCAGGAAGCAGTGACTGCTCACATTCTGCAGTGCCCTCAGTGTCTCAACCGGCGTCCGGATGTCCGCGAAAATGGAACGCGCGACAGGAATTCTTCTGTAATCACCGGATGCGGCGATCCGCCTGACCTCTTCAAGCGATGTCTGTTTCATTACACCCTTCCTTTCCTCCGGCGGGGGTATGAAAGGATAAAAAAATCGCCCCCGACAGAAATACAGGTTTTCTGTCAAGGGCGAGTCATTCGAAAATAAACCCGTGGTGCCACCTTGATTTGTGCTGTGCACACACTCGTGAGATACCATCATATCCCCGGCAGGATAACGGCTGCCGGCCGTCACGGATACTGGACCTTTCCTCCGGTCGTTCCCCATGCCCTCGGTGGACCATTCTGCGACGGTGCCTGCTACCCGGTTCTCATCCATCCGGACTCTCTGTGAGTGCTTCCTGCCGTTTTACTTCCACGTCATCGGTTTACATATCAGATTCAGTTGTTAATCGAATAATGCCACGATAAATCCTCAATGTCAACAGGGTTACTGATGACATTTTTTCATCTTTTCCATGTGAAAGCTGAATACCTTACGGTGCCGTTTCGCGGTGATATCCGCGTACCCAGGCGTTCAGCGCCTCATCATCATTTTCCGGTCTTGCCGGCGGACGGAAGGATGCCATACTGCGATCCATTTCCTCCTTCGTTTCAGGGTCAACGCCGTACTGTTCCGCCAGGCGGTTGTAAGCCTCTGATCCCCGGCTGATGTTCACGCAGTACAGGTAATCCTGAAGAGAGGCTCCGTTGTGGAGCAGCTCATAACCTTTCTTCAGGCAGCCGCACGCCTCGTCAAACTGGAACAGCCTCGAGTACGCCACACCCATATTGTGCCACACGGTTCCCTTCAGTTTACGGATCCGTTCTTCCTTCTCTGATTCGCGGCGGACGGGTGCGGAAACTTCTGCCGTCTCCGTCTTTACCGCGCAGGCTGCGCTGCCCGCTGCTTCCGTCTGTGCGTCTCCGGATGCATGATCCGTGCTTTCTTCTGCCGGCACGGCCTCAGCGGACACATCCGCTGTCTCGTCAGCGCTCACCGCATCCCCGGCCGGTTCCTCTGCTGTTTCCTCGGAGGAGTTTTCTGTACTTTCCGCCGCTTCCTTCAGTGCGTCTCCGGATGCATGATCCGTGCTTTCTTCTGCCGGCACGGCCTCAGCGGACACCTCCTCTGTACCGTCAGCGCTCACCGCATCCGCGGCCGATTCCTCTGCCGGCTCCTCTGCCGGTTCCCCGGAGATGTTTTCTGTACTTTCCGCCGCTTCCTTCAGTGCGTCTCCGGATGCATGATCCGTGCTTTCTTCTGCCGGCACGGCCTCAGCGGACACATCCGCTGTCTCGTCAGCGCTCACCGCATCCCCGGCCGGTTTGTTGTTTCCTCTGCCGGCACGGCCTCAGCGGACACGTTCTCTGTACTGTCTGTACTCAGCTCGTCCCCGGCTGTTTCTCCGGAATCGTTCCCGGTGCTTTCTGCCGTCTCCGTCTCTTCCGATCCGGTCGTCTCCTCAGGCGTCTCCGGAGGCAGCACCTCCTCGTCCGCATCTCTCAGGATCTTTTTATAAACCCGGACGGCACGGGTATACTTGCCGTATCCTACGAGTGTATCTGCGCGTCTCTTCATCCTCTCCCCGGGAAGAAGGTGAAGCAGTTCCGCGATTTCCCGGCGGAAAGCTGCCCTGTCTTTCACATAGATCCAGCTGATCTCGGCATTCAGCGCATCAATCAGCTGTTCGAGGGTATGATCCCCCCTCACATCTCTCTGTTCGGCGCCGCTTTGTTCCGCCGCGCTTTCGGAAAGAGATTCTTCCCCGGATTTCTCCTGCCCGGATACGTCCTGTCCGAAAGTTTCTTCCCCGGACTCCTGCATGATGCGGTCCATCCGGTCCGCAAGATCATGAAGACCCAGCTCCGAGCGGATCCAGTCCGTCAGCGTCGAGTCAAAAAATCCGTCCGCTGCCAGTGCCAGATTGTGATCGACAAACCAGCACAGCTCCTCAATGGAATACAGACAGCGGTTGATGTCCTCGATATAATACGGGTTCTCCGCCTTTTTAACCTGACATAGAATAACTCTGCTGCTCAACTGATCATCCCTCCAGAACTTCCTTCCATGCCTGTCCGCCGGACGGGTACAGGTCGCCGAATCCCAGATCCTCCACAAGGATCACACATCTGCCCGGCGAATCATATCCCACATGAATATGAAGCCGTGTCGTTCCCTCCGGACGGTCGATTTTTTCAAGGCCGGGCAGCGGCATCTTCGTCAGAGAATTTTCCGTACTCTCCATGCTGCTCACCAGAAAAGTCAGTTCCGGATCGCCTTCGAGAATGCATTCGCAGTCCCTGTCTGCCTCATACCAGTTGACGCCGGCGGAGATCAGCGGATAATAGGTCTCCCGCCCCTGTACGATCATCTGCATGCCGAGATTCGTTCTGACCAGATCCTCTCCGAGGTACAGATAATCGGACAGCCTGCGGGTCAGCGTCTTTTCTCTTGCCGTATAGCACGCACCTCTCGCGTAGAGATTGTCCGTGATGAAGACCTTTCTTCCGCCCCTCAGCAGAAGAGAGACGGATCTCGCCGCCCACTGTTTGTCAAAGGTATCGCCCTGAAGGAAAATGCAGGAATAAATGTTCTGCCGGAGCGAAGCCTGAATCATATTGGAAAACTGTTCATCCCAGGTATTCTTCTCGCCCTTCAGCGTGATGGATACTCCTTCCGTACAGCTGACGGTCACCGGGCGCGTCTGCCGGTTGTGCGTGAGGGAAGTAAAGCTGATTCTGTTGCCGTCGAACTCGAAAAATCCGACGCTCCTGTTCCACAGCTCCGGTTTCTGGTACAGCGTATAATAGTAATAGCTTTCCCGGTAATCCTGAAGAAAACCTCTGTCACGTTCTATACCGAGTTCCCGGAAGACCGACCGGATCAGGCTCACAAGCAGTTTTGTCAGATGCGGCACCGTGACCGTCAGGCCGACAATCTGACTGCCGGCGTCTCTGAGACCGAGCGTGGACAGTGCCTTTTTCAGCGTCGATGCGACCTGGCCCGCCAGTTCGTCTGTCCTTGCCTGCCGCTCGCTGAACGGCGCTTCCTCGTCATACTCGATCTCCTCCATCTCCTCCAGAATATCCCGGAAGGAAATATCATCATTTCCGACCTTCAGAGGCGCTGTCACCGTGTGGTCCGTCTCCTGCTCATAATAGCAGATCATGGGATGCTCACTGTTCAGATCAATTCCCGCAATCAGTCTGCGTTCCGCTGCATTCATGTTCCGTTCCTCTTCCGCCCCGCTTTTTTCCGGAGCTCAGTCCCCTTAGTTCCGCCGTCCGTTACATCACAGACAGGAACCTCTTCACCCAGGCATCCTGCAGAAGATAAGTATCCATCGCCTCATTCAGCGCGGCGGCATCATTCTTATCTCTGGCCTCAAGCATTCTGTTCAGAAGCCTGTATTTCGTGCGGCCCTCTGTATCCATATCCACCAGCGAGAGCTCGTAGCTGTCGGTATTGACTGTACCGCTGTCGGAGACCACCGTCAGATAGTAGGTCAGCGTCTCCCCGTAAAACAGAAGGAATTCCTTTGAGAAAATCCCCTGGTACATATTTTTCATCGGCTCCGTCACCCACTCACCGGCAGCGCCGTCCGCCTCCGTGAGACGGTAATGGATCGTCACGCGGCACTCGGGATTTCTCTGTTCCTCGATAAACACGCGGTCGTCAATCTGATACGCCTGAATCAGATTTTTCGGCAGTCCGTTGTAAAAATCGAACCGGTATCCCTTCGAATCCATCACAGCAAGCAGTTTTCTGCAGAGCGCGGTGCGGGATGCATCCAGTGCATCCAGACCCGAATAGTATTTCAGAAGCGCAAGCCCGCATACATCGTACTGAAGAGCGCCTCGTTTTACGGCGTCCTCCGTCATGGCAAAAATCTCGCTCCTGGTTTCCCTGTGTCCCAGGAAATAGCAGCTGCAGGCATAGGCAAGATAGGCATTGATGACTTCCTGCCTTCCTCCTCTGCTGACACAGTCCTTCAGGATATCTGTCTCCCCGTCCGGGAACTGATGCGTCTCCACGCACCGGAGAAGAATCGTCTCTCCAAGCGAAGTGCACCTGATGCCCCAGGCGGAAGCCTCCTTCCAGAGCGCTGCAAGCTCCGTGACGGATCCGTCCGGATGATCCACAAGCCAGGACAGCACATTCTTCCGGGCCGCCTTCTTCCTGAAGATTTCCCTGGCCATGGTATAAAGCACCGGGCTGTCCGGATGCCGGCCGGTACGGATCATATCTTCGGCCAGTTCCCTCTGCTGATCCACCGGCACCGATTCCGCGCCGTACTTCTCGATCACGCGGAAAGCGTCCTCGTATCTGCCGCTCCTGATGAGCACAGCCACCGTCCCGGCCTTATCCGCGCGGGCGTAATCGTCCAGTTCCGATGCCTGAACGGCGTCGGGCAGGATTTTTTCTCCCGGGTGCTCCTCATCCCAGGCAAGCAGCTTGCGTCTGAGCGTATCCCTGTAGTCATCTGTAAACGCGCTGTTTCTGGAAGCCGCCCGGTATGCCGCCTGCGTATCCTGATTGACATCCATCTGAAACGCCTTTTCTCTGCAGACGCAGAGCTCACATCCCGGATCATCGATGCCGTATTCCAGAATCGTCTTTGCACAGTCGCGCTCATCAAAAAGCTTCTGCTCCGTAAAGGGAACGGAGGTGGCATAGCGGATCTGGTTGACGTCCTCGAAAAGCACGCACTCCTCATCCGTATATTTGCTGATATACGCAACGCCGTCCCGCACAGGCGCTGATTCTTCTTTTTTCAGTGCCGTACCGCACACAATAACCCTGCGGATCGCCGGATCATCGACGGTGATTTTTCTGGTGAAGAGCACAGGCGCCATCATCGCTGCAGTCCCGGTATCCTTCGGATTCAGGAAAAATTCACGGTAGAGAACGGCATAGTTGTCGTCGATTCTTTTTCTCTTCAGTGCCTCCGATGCAAAGGTGCGGATGGTTCCCGCGTAGTTGAGATAGCTGGTTTCATCCTCCTTTTTGTGAAGAACAATGCTGGCATACAGAAGCGCTTTTTTCCGTTCGCCGAGCGTATTGTTCGTGGCGAAATACATCTTGATCGGCAGCGGCAGCTCCTGCGTGGCCGGCATGTGATACGTCTCCATGTAGTATTCATACAGCCTTGTGACCCGGATATCCCGTTCCACGGCATCTGAATACCAGCGGAAATCTGCGGGGTCCGTCGGATTGCCCTTGATGGCAAGCTTGCAGATGGCCTCAAGGATCTCATCATCCTGCCACTTCTCATAGCCCTTCGTCAAAAGGCGGAACAGCAGCGGGTGAAACGTCTTCAGGTTACCGCACAGGAATGCCGCTCTCTGCAGCAGTCCCTCGGTGATTTTTCCGTTCTTCGCCCCGAAGCAGAGGACATGGATCATAAACGGAGAAAGTCTCCTCAGGAGCGCCTCCTCCGACGAAAGCAGCGTCCACGCATCCAGGTAAAGGAACGGACTCGTGCAGCCGGCATTGAAACAGTTTTCAAACGCCTGCATGAGATCCGCACTGGTGTAAAGTGACAGGTCCTCTTCCTCGTGAACCAGGCGCAGCAGCAGATAGCTCGCCGGATGGCGGGTCGAATATTTCTTCAGCGTCGAAAGAATATCTGTCTTCTCCTGAGGCAGAAGCTCCACCTTCTTCGCGAGATACAGATACAGCCCCCTCTGCTCGTCATCGCGGATTCTGATCGTTCCGTCGCGGACGGGCCAGAGCACTTCGATCGCCTTTGAATAGTCTTCTCTTGTATATTCCAGATAAGCCCTGTACAGAATGGCCCATACATCAGACGGATTTTCTCCGAGCATGCCGCTGACGGTCATGGACGTGCTCTCCGCCCATGAAGGATAATCCAGGATATGAAGCTGCAGATTCAGAAAATCTCTGAGGATCCATGCCATATTCCTCGCGCGGACTGTCTGCGGGCGGATCTCCGACTCTGATCTGACGGAGGCCTCAATCTGATATTCGATCGTCTGATGAACGCCGCGGATTCTGATTTTTCCGAAGGAACGGCCGTCGCCCAGACGTTCTCTGTGCACCACGTATTCCAGCCCGTATACCCTGCCGATAAAATCATCGCCGGTGATGACCTTTTTATCTACCTCGAGAAAGCTCCCCTCTGTCTCGACCTCAAGGTGCACATAGCCCCATGTGCTCCGGTATACGTAAAGCGTATCCTTCTGTGATACGTCCAGATGATAGACCGCCTTTTCCTGACGGTCCATGGAAATGACGACAGGCTCCTTCTTCCCCGTCGCGACAAGAAATTCCTCGAGATGCTGATAGGTGACGGGGTTTCTGGACATGCCCCTGTAAAGCGCCAGAAACTGACGGTTGTTTCCGTTCAGGATGCCGCGGAAACCGGGATTGGTGAACAGATGAAAGCCCTCCCGTAGACTGCGCTGGCACACCTTTGAAAAATCATCGAGCGTGTGTACCTCTTCAAATTCACCGTCTTCCGGCATCTCTGTCACTTCCACACTCACCGGAATCTCTGTCTCGGACAGATTGCTCCGGATCAGGATATGACTTTCCGGCCCCGGGCCCGCCGAAAGCCCCTTCGCCGAATAGGCAAAGACAATCTCGCATGCCCGGCCCTCAAATTCCGTCTTCGCGAAGCTGATCCTCGTCGTGTCAGCAAGCACACGGCCGTGGATGAAGCTCCCGTCCTCCGCACTGATCTGAAACGAAGCTTCTGTTCTGTCCCCTTCCGGGACCTTCAGTGAAAGCCCGTCAGCCTGTGTCACAACAAGCTTCGGAAGGTCATATACAAATCCCGCTCTGACTTGTCTGTTCGTACTCAAAATACTCACCCTGTTCCCTTATCTCTAGGCTTTTATACTCTCCGTCGATTATAACGCAAGCGCATCTGAGCCGCAACAAACCGCACGCTCACGCGCCCTGTCAGCTGCGCGATGCACTCTCCGCAATGACACCGCTTCTGTAGGCATCGAGAAGTTTCATCAGATCACTGATCCTGCCCTTGATTTTCTTGCCGATATCGGTATCGCGGATCAGTATCCTTTCTCTGGCGCGGATGGTAATAATCTTGTCGTTATGAATATCCGTCTCGTTCTGAATGGCATCTTCCTTTGACGTGAAAGGTTCGTGCGCCACGAGGTTCATGCCGTAGGAATTATACGTCAGCGTATAGCCGGCGATGCCGGTCTGTTTCTGATACGCCTTGGAAAAACCGCCGTCTATGACGAGCACTTTGCCGCCGCATTTGGACGGGCTTTCACCCTGGCTCTGCAACACAGGCACATGTCCGTTCACGATATGGCCGTCCGGTCCGAGTCCGAACTCGGCAAGCACGCGGTTCATGACCTCCTCATTGTCCATGAGACGGTAATAGGGATTTTTCGTCTCCACATGCGTTTCCTTCTCCGCGATAAAATACCGCTCGAAGGTCGTCATTTTGTTCTTGCCGAAAAGCGGGGACTTCGGACTGCACCAGATCCAGTACATGATATCGCAGCCCTTCTGTCTCTCCTCGCTGCTGACAGAGAAAAATGCCCGGCGGACGTATTTTTCCAGTTCGTCGTACAGCTGCCTGCCCGCAAATTTTCTGCCGTAGATCTCCACCTGTTCAAATTCCCCCTGTTCGTCCAGCGGAATACATCCGTGGTAGAGGAGATTGTTGTTGTACACCCGGTACAGGCTGCCTTTGTTGAGCAGAAACTGCATGTGCGCCTGCAGCTTTTCACACTGCCGGAATGCACTCTGCATGCGGTCCATGACATACTCTTCCTCATCGGTAAGGCGGTAGGGATCCTCGGGATCGATCGTCGGGAAGTTCGTGTCAAGCAGCCGGTATTCCTTCCCTTCCAGGAGAATCGTTCCCTTCTGATAATCGATTTTGTCCAGCAGCATGCGGGACTCCATATGAAATTCAGGGTGGCGGCGGAAGAGCTGTCCGTCCAGCTTGAACTGGATGATGGAGATGGCCTTGTGCATCTTCATGTTCAGGGATGTCTCCACATCATCGTAGTCGCTTCTCTCGCGGTCGATGATCCTGAACAGCGTGCAGGGATCGTCCGCATAGGCCTTCATCGCGAAGGTTGCGAGCGGCAGCATGTTGATGCCGTATCCGTCCTCCAGAATATCAAAGTTCCCGTACCTCGCCTGAATCCGGAGAACGGTCGCGATGCACTCCTTCGAGCCCGCAGCGGCACCCATCCACGTGATATCATGATTGCCCCAGCAGATGTCCAGAGAATGATAGTGCATCAGCCGGTCCATGATTTTGTCCGGACCGGGTCCGCCTCCTTGTCCGTAATCTCCGGCTTTTCCGTGATCAGTTCCTCAATCACGTACGAGAATTCCTTCGGCATCGCCTTGCGGACCTTGGAGCGCGTGTACTTCGACGCCGCCCTCTTGCAGATCTCGATCAGCCGGTAGATCGTGATGCGGTACCAGTCTTTGATATCCTTTTCCGACTTCCGGATCAGGTCCATTTTCTCCCGCGGATAATAGATGAGCGTCGCCAGTGTGTTCTTATCCGTCTCCGGCAGTGTCCTTCCGAACACATCATTGATTTTCATTTTCACTGCGCCTGAACCATTCTTCAGCACATGAATAAAAGCCTCATATTCTCCGTGGATATCCGTGATAAAATGCTCGGTTCCTTTCGGAAGATTCAGGATTGCCTCCAGATTGATGATCTCTGTCGAAGCATCCGCAATCGTAGGATATAGTTCGGCGAGCGTTTTCAGATAACGCATCTCGAGCTCGTTTTCCCTGCCGCTGCCGGCTGCAGCCGGTGTCTCATTCTGATTTCCCGTCATCATTTATCTTCTCCTTCTTCCATAAGGCTCTCTGACGTGATATCAAACGCCGCTGTCTTCCGCTGCGTTCCGCCTTTCGCCATGCTGCCTGTCATTTTCAGGGCATATCTCAAAAAATCTGCACCGTCCGATCTCACTGAGATCCAGATATCTCATGTTCTCAGACCACCCGTCGGCAACGGCCAGATATTGCTTCCGTCTCACCTTCTGACGGGCGGCGATGCTGACGGTTTCACAGGCCCCGCAGCAGATCAGGTGATGGCTGCCATACAGCGGATGATGCCAGAGCTCCAGATAAAGCAGATGCTCCTTTCGGACAGGATGAAGCAGATCGTCCCCGGACAGCGGCTGACAGAACCGGACACCCGCCGCAAGGCCGAATGTACGGAAACAGGTGCGCAGATACTCACCGGCCCTGAGATCGTTCGTTCCCCCGAAAATCCTGAACAGATTCATGTTCCAGTAAATACCGCGTCTCCTGCCGATCTCCGTCACCGTCCTGAAAATTTCCTCCGGTGATGCACCGACGGTGACGTCTTCGCGGCGTGCCAGCGCCAGCAGCGCATTGGTGACTGCCACCGGACCGCAGTGACGAAGATACGTGCGTCCGTCCGCGTGCTCAAGCTGACCCGTCGTGCAGAACGGTGCCACGGCACCGGGCACGGTCCGGATTTTTCTTATGCGGCACGGAACGCCAAGCTTTTCCGCCGCATCCGCCGCCGGATCATCGATCACCCGGATTTTTCTTTTCCCCCGTATCTCCATGCTGCCTCCTCCATAAGTCAGCTGCTGCCTGCTGTTGTTCTGGTATGCCTGCTGTCATGCTGATGTCCGGCATTTTTCTGATTTCTGTCATTTTCAGATGAATAAAGTATAATCCATCCCGCTGCCGCGTGTAAACTTTCATTCTGTTTCCCGCCGCCGAAGCTGAAAATAACTTTTTTCCTACACGCAGTTAACACCGGAAATCACGTCTCATGTGGTATAATTGTTCAACAGCAACCATTAAAATTTATTTAAAGATGAGGGAGGTTTTTTATGGCTGTACTTGTCATCATTGTGATCGTACTTATCCTCTGGCTGATTTTCGCAAATGTCCGCATCGTGCCGCAGGCGAGCGCCTATGTGGTGGAACATCTGGGAAAATACAAGACAACCTGGTCCGCCGGCATTCACTTCAAGACGCCGTTCGTAGAGCGGATCGCGACAAAGGTGTCTCTCAAGGAACAGGTGCTTGATTTCCCGCCGCAGCCGGTAATCACGAAGGATAATGTCACGATGCAGATCGACTCTGTCGTGTTCTGCTACGTTTTTGATCCGCGTCTGTTCACCTATGGTGTGGAAAACCCGATCGCCGGACTTCAGAATCTCTCGGCGACGACGCTGCGCAACATCATCGGTGAGATGGAACTGGACCAGACGCTGACCAGCCGGGACCAGATCAACGGAAAGCTGCAGACGATCCTCGATGAAGCCACGGATCCGTGGGGACTGAAAGTCACCCGTGTGGAGATCAAGAACATTCAGCCGCCGAAGGAAATCGAGGAGGTCATGACAAAACAGATGCGTGCGGAGCGTGAGCGCCGCCAGACCGTCCTGGAAGCACAGGCTCATCAGGAGGCCGTTGTCAGCAGAGCCGAAGGTGATAAAAAGGCAAAGATACTCTCCGCCGAAGCTGAAAGAGACGCACAGATTGCTCTTGCAGAAGGCCGCGCCAGATCCATCTCCCTTGTTTATCAGGCAGAGGCCGATGGTCTCCGGGCAATCAAGGAAGCGCAGATCGATGATTCCGTGCTGAAGCTCAAGGGAATCGAAGCCCTGAAGGATGTATCCGACGGCCGTGCAACAAAAATCTACATTCCCTCCGATCTCACCGGCATCATCGCAGGTCTCGGTGTGGCGGGAGAGGCGATGGGAATCGGCGATGCCACACCTGTCGACAGATCTCCGAAGCCCGCACCGAAGCTTCAGAAGGATGCCTGCCTGAACGAGGAATCCAGCAAAGGAACCATCGATGCCGCTCTGACGACCTCTGTCATGAATGCAGAGATGTCGGAGCAGGCGAAGGATCAGTAACGAAGAAGGACTGCCGCCCGTCAGAAAACGGAAACGGCAGTCCTTATTTTTTATAAAAGCTGTTATGGTATCTGATCAGTCCCTCCCGGGTCTGTGCCGGCAGGCCGGCCTCAGGATCTGGTCTTTCCCTCCTGAGCCAGCTGGTCATTCAGGATATCCAGAATGTCATAGACGTCGAGGCCGTGTGTCATGCAGGCTTCTTCCAGTGTCTCCATGGTGGAAACACCGCAGCCGATGCAGTGCAGACCGCAGTTCATCATGACCGGAACGAGCGACGGATACGTCTGCACGATATCGCCGACGATCATATCCGGCTGAATCAGCGCATCTGAGCTGCCCATGAAGCTCTCCATATCCTCCTGTACGGTTCTGATCTGTGTCAGGCCGAAATACTTCACCAGTACATCCTGCACATTCTTTGACAGGAATGCCGGGAAGGTCGGTCCGATATGCATGTGCTTCACATCAAGATACAGAAGAGAGAGCATCACAATGATATCTCTCTGATCATGCCATGCGATGTCATACACCACCGGAAGCTGGTTCAGATTGTCCAGTCCCAGTCTGTCCTTCAGGGCAAGCAGGAGCTGGATGATGGAATAGACATCACTGATCCTGCCGGCATCCATGATCCGGGGCACACCGGCCACTTCCCGATCCGCCGGAATTTCCGGAAAACGGTATTTCAGAGAACCCGCCGTAAGGATCACCGCATCATCCGGCATCGCCTTCACGATGTCCGAATAATAGCTTCTGTTCTTTGCCCGGCCGTCGCTCCCCGCCAGCACAAAGAGCTTCGAGATGGCCCCTGTCTGAATGCCTGTCGTCAGACGGTCGAGCAGTTCTCCCATCTGATGGTGCGCATAACCGCCTGCTCTCACGACACCTTCGGAGGCTTCCGGCGCGCCGGCCTTTTCCGCCGCCTCGATCACAGCAGAAAAATCCTTCCTTCCGTCCGCATCTGCTTCGATGTGCACTGCGCCCGGAAAGGCAGCTGTACCGGTGGTGAACATCTGTGCAAGAACCTTCTCTTTCGGAGGCACGATGCCGCCGCCGGTGATAAGAACAGGTCCGCCGAACTGCTCAAAATCAGTCTTCTGCTGCCACCATGCGCCGCCGTAACTGCCGACAAGATTCGGACAGGCAGCCAGCTCCGGATAAAAGTCTGCGGCTGCCATTTCACTGTAGGTATAGACGTCGACATTTCTGTCCTTCGTCTGTTCAAGCAGCATGGAAAGATCATGCAGATCATACCCTGCCACAAGGATACCCGGACGGTTTCTGCGCGCGGACGGCACCGTACCTGCCGCCGGATTTCCGAAGGCGCCGGACAGTGTTCTGTCCAGGAGATCCATGGCTCTCACACCGTATCTTCCGGTCTCCATGACAAGGGCAAGGAGATTTCCGCCCGTCATGGTATCGTCGAACGTCTGTGAAAGTGCTCTCTGGATAAATGCGTCCACATCCGCATCCGTCCCGCCGGCTGCGGCCGCCTCGGTGCGGAAGGAGGCAAGTCCTCTGACCCCGCAGGTAATGAGTTCCCTGAAGCTCCGGATATCGGCATCCTGAGATGCCATCACCCCGACTTCCGGAGAAGCTGCCTTTGCCTCATATTCCTCCGGAGAACCGCTCCACAGTGCTGCTTCCGGGATGGCCTCTTTCTTCTTTACCCTGCCGGCCAGGCTGTCCCTGACGCGGATGGTCTCCGTGATTCTTGCTCTGATGACATCGGTATCAAAGCAGACATTTGTCATGGTCGCCGTCAGATTTTCACTGATCAGGCGGTTGACCTCTTCAGATATATCTGTTTTTTCCCTCCGCAGCTGTGTCGTCACTGCAGAAAGTCCTTTTGTCACATAAGTCAGAAGATCCTGCATGGCAGCAAGATCCGGTTTTTTACCGCACATGCCGACGCGCGTGCAGCCGGTTCCGCCCATGGTCTCCTGGCACTGGAAGCAAAACATTGCGTTCTGATTTTCCATGTTGAATCCCTCCATAACTGACATCAATACAGAAAAGTATATCAGAATTTCCCGCAGATAAGCCAGTCTCTTTTTCTGTTTCAGGGTGACAGAACCCGGACAGTGTCCGAGCACCGTCCGGGTTCTGTCAGAATTCCGTGTATCCTGATGGTTCAGGCTTCGATTCCCTCAAACTCATAGCCGGCATCGGTAACAGCCTTCTCGATGGCGGCACTGTCTACCTCACCCGTAAGGCTGAGCTTCGCGGTTCCGCTCTCATGGGACACCTCGGCGCCTGCCACGCCGTCCAGTGCCTCCAGTGCCTGTTTCACTCTCATCTCACAGTGCGGACACATCATACCCTTAACCTTTACCGTTTCATTCTTCACAGCTTTTTCATTCCTTTCGTTTTCTGATGTATTATTTCCGGATGCCCCGGATGCATTCTTTTCCTCTGTCACACGCTGCAGAAGCTTTCCCTCCGGCAGTGCATTCTTCATTTTTCTGTCATGTCCGGTGTCAAAAATCCTGAACAGGTTCAGTCTCAGGGCATTGCACACAACGAAGACACTCGAACAGCTCATGGCTGCGGCCCCCCACATAGGGCTCATGGAAAGACCCAGTGCGGAATAGGCACCCGCTGCCAGCGGAATCAGCGCCACATTGTAGATCAGCGCCCAGAACAGGTTCTCCTTGATATCCCTGTAGGTCTGCCTCGACAGCCTGATTGCCGCTGCCGCATCCTTCAGTCTGGATTTCATCAGCACGACATCCGCCGCGTCGATGGCCACATCGGTTCCGGCGCCGATGGCGATGCCGATATCTGCTCTTGTGAGTGCAGGCGCATCATTGATGCCGTCGCCGACCATTGCCGTTTTCCCGTGTTTCTGAAGTTCACGGATGATATCCTCCTTGCCGTCCGGCAGCACGCCGGCAACAACTTCATCCACGCCGGCCTGTCTGCCGATGGCTGCCGCTGTTCTTTCATTATCGCCCGTCAGCATCACCACATGGATGCCCATCTGCTGCATCTCACGGATTGCTTCCGCAGAATCCCCGCGGATCGTATCTGCCACGGCAATGATGCCGAGCATCTGACCATTTCTGGCAAAGAACAGAGGCGTTTTACCCTGGGCTGCCAGCTCTTCTGACTTCTTCTTCATGTCGGTATCCGTCCCGGCTTTTCCGGCAATGAACTTTCCGCTGCCGCCGAAAATCTCCGCTCCGCCGATACTGCCCTTCAGTCCGTTTCCGGGAAGTGCCGTGAAATCCGAGACCTCATATTTCGTGTACCGGCCGGCGCTTCGTTTCTGATCTCCGGATGCGGTTTTGTTTCCGTCGTCAAATCCCGCAAAGGATGTCACCGCTTTGGCCAGCGGGTGCTCACTTCTTACCTCGAGCGACGCAGCCAGTGAGATCAGCTCGTCTTCCTTCACGCCCTGTGCCGGAATGACATCCGTTACCACAGGTCTGCCGTTTGTGATGGTGCCCGTCTTATCCAGGGCAACGATCTGCATATTGCCGGTCTCCTGAAGTGCTTCCGCCGTCTTGAACAGGATAGCGTTCTTTGCGCCGACGCCATTGCCGACCATGATGGCAACAGGCGTTGCAAGTCCCAGCGCGCACGGGCAGGACACCACAAGAACACTGATACCTCTCTGCAGAGCCAGGCCGATATTGACCGAGCCTGTTGTCACGCCGGTGATAATCAGCCAGATCACCGTCACCGCCGCTGCGATTCCGATGACCGCCGGCACAAACACAGCCGAAATCCGGTCAGCCAGCTTCGCAACCGGCGCTTTGGTCGCCGATGCGTCGCTGACCATCGCAATGATCTGCGACAACGTCGTATCCTCACCGACACGCTCCGCCCGGCACTTCAGAAAGCCGCTCTGGTTCATGGTTGCCGAGCTGACATGGCTGCCCGCCTGCTTGTCCACCGGAATGCTCTCACCGGTCAGGGCAGATTCATCGACGGCACTCGTTCCTTCCAGCACCACGCCGTCCACCGGGATATTCTCTCCCGGACGCACGGTAAAAATATCCCCCTTCACGACATCGTCAATGCTCACGGTCATCTCTTTCCCGTTTCTGATGACATTCGCTGTCTTCGGCGCCAGCTTCATCAGGCTCTTCAGCGCATCTGTCGTACGGCCTTTGGAATAGGATTCCAGTGTTTTGCCGATCGTGATCAGCGTCAGAATCATCGCGGCGGACTCAAAATAAAGCTCGTTCATCACGTCCATCGCCGCATCCGCGCCCTGGTACAGCTGCACATTGCTCATGACAAAGAGCATCACCGTGCTGTAGCCGAAGGATACGCCGGAACCGATCGCAATCAGCGTGTCCATATTCGGTGCGCCGTGGATCAGTCCCTTGAAACCGCTGACAAAAAACTTCCTGTTAATGATCATCACGATAATGGTGAGCAGCATCTGGACAAGGCTGATGGAAACCGGGTTGCCTTCCAGAAACGCCGGAACCGGCCATCCCCACATGTGCGCTCCCATGCTGAAGTACATCAGCACCAGCAGCACAATGACAGAGGAAACCAGTCTCTTCACCATTTTCGGCGTTGTGTGATCCTCCAGGGCCTCTTCCTCAGCCTTTATTTTCTCACTGATTCTGCCGCCGGACTTTGTCTCCGATCCGTCTTCCCTGAGCTTTGCCCCGTAGCCCGCCGCATCCACGGCGCTGCAGATAGCGGAAGGATCTGCGGTTCCCTCTACCCTCATGGAATTTGTCAGGAGACTGACCGCGACGTTTGTCACGCCCGGTACCTTAGCCACGGCCTTCTCTACATGAGCCTGGCACGCGGCACAGCTCATGCCTGTCACATCATAGGTGTCTGCCATCATTGTTTTCTCCCTCTGTTCTTTTCAGGCAAAAATCACTTCATCAGTTTCGGAAGGATGCGGATCAGTTCTTCCATCTTGTCCGATTTTCCTTCCCTTACCTCATCCATCACACATGTCTCCATATGATTGGTCAGAAGAACCTTGTTGAAACTGTTGAGTGCGGCATTAATCGCAGCCACCTGGGTGATGATGTCAATGCAGTACGCATTCTCATCCAGCATCTTGCGGACACCGCGCACCTGTCCTTCAATCCTGGACAGCCGGTTGACAAGATCCTTATATTCCTTCTCGGAGCGTTCTTTCGTCTTGTGTCTGCAGCAGTCCGGAACCGCATATGCCTCCGTCTCCGGTTTTCCGGATTCTGTCTTCTCATCAGACTTTTTCATGATACAGAGCCTCCTTTTCCTGATCTGCCGGCGGGTTTTATACCCCCGTCGGGTATCTTTATGCTGATACAATATACCCCCTCATGGTATTTGTCAAGTGATGATACAGAAAAAGCCGCGGTCTTCCGTAAGGAAAACCGCGGCTGATATCATCAGATATTCTGTTCCGCCTGTCATGCTATTGTTTTCTGGGCCTCGTGATGATATGACGCACCACAAGAAAAATCACGATAAAACCTGCGCACGCGAACCCCATGAAACCCAGCAGGGGTATGCCGAAAATCTTCGGCTTCATATCGGATGTGCACAGAATAGCAGAAGCGATCAGAAGCGCCATGACCCAGAGGCCGAGCACCAGATTCTGCACCAGCTTCCTCAGAAGCCAGGCAAGCCTCGGCGAGGCCTTCAGCTCCATGCTCATGTGATTCTGACCGTTCATGTAATCCCGCAGGGCGCGCTCCAGCAGACCCGGGATCTCCATGCTTTTTTCCAGTGCCTTGCCGGCTTTTCTTCCGCTGTGCAGAACAAAATCCTTCAGACTGAAATTCTCAATTTCATCTGAGATGATCCGTCGCTGGGCAATCTCCACCATGTTGATATCGGGGCTGATCACCGCCAGATCCCCTTCCATGTGGGTGAGCCCCCTCGCCAGCATCGTCAGGCCGTGCGGCATACGGATGCCGTTCCGCTTCATCGTATCGATGATCTCGCCGAGAAACGAGGCGATATCCACATTATCGATATCTGTGTCGGCGTATTCGCCCAGGATTTTTGTCAGATCCCGGTACAGGGCATCTCTGTCGGGTGACCTGGAAAAATCACCGATCGACAGGATCGCATTTTCGACCACCGTCGTATCATGATCCGCGATGCCCTTTATCGCATCGCCCATAAGTTTCCGCTCGGAACCGGACAGACGGCCCATCATGCCCATGTCGATCCAGATGATCTTTCCGTTGAAAACCTTTACATTGCCCGGGTGGGGATCCGCATGGAAAAAGCCGTCATCCATGACCTGCCTGATAAAATTGTCGATCAGCTTCTCGCCGACCTCATGCAGATCATAGCCTCTGGCCAGCAGACCTTCCCGGTCAGTAATCGCACAGCCGCCGATATACTGCATCACCAGGACCTGGGATGTGGTGTACTCACGGTACAGCTTCGGAACACCGACGAACTTTATATCGGCATTGTTTTTTGCGAATTCCTCCATGTTGTCTGCTTCATGAAGGAAATCCATTTCCTGCTGGGCAACCGTCCACATCTCGTCCAGCACCTGGTCCAGATCCACCACATTGTGCAGTGCCCCGACCGGCGGCAGCAGTTTTACCGCTCTGTGCAGAAGACGGATGTCGCGGGCCATCGTATCATAGATGCCCCGTCGCTGCACCTTGACGATTACATCGGTGCCGTCTCTGAGCCGCGCTCTGTGAACCTGCGCGATGGAAGCGGATCCCAGCGGTTTCTCGTCGATCGAGCTGAAGACTTCCTCCCAGCTTCCCCGGTACGAGTGCTCAATCACATGAATGACGTCCGAAAACGGCATCGGCTTCACGTCGGAATTCAGCTTCAGCAGCTCGTCGCAGTATTCCTTCGGCAGAATATCCGAGTGCGTCGACATGATCTGCCCCAGCTTGATATAGGTCGGACCCAGCTCCTCCAGAATGATGCGGAGCTTCTCCGGTGTCACGCCTCTCAGTATCTGGTTCTTCTTCAGAATCGACGTAATCTCCCTGAAGCGGGACGGAGATCTGACCTCATCCCGCCGGCCGTCATGCCGTGCTGCTGCTCCGGATTTTTTCTCCTGATCTGTCTCCTCTGCAGAAGACTTATTCATGGTTCTCAGATTCTGCTTCCTCGCTTCCGGTCGTTTCTTCAGCCGGCTGGTTCAGTGCAGACTTCAGGGCTTCCACCTGCTCCGGTGTCAGTTTGCTTACAAAATCAGAGAAATCACCGCTCTTTGAACCCTTCTGTGCCGCTTTCCCGGCCTCGGATGTCTGCCTGTCGGCAGCAGCCTTTGCCTTGCTGTCCGCTACCGCGTCGTCGAGCTTATGCTTAAGCTCCTGGTTCAGTGCCTTTCCCTGTTCAACAGAGATCTGTCCCTTGTCCACAAGCTTATCTACCAGCTCCTTACCCTTCTCGGCACCCATGGTCACGGCACCTACACCGGCCAGAAATCCCTTTTTAAAGATATCCATTACATCAAAATCAGACATGGCAAAACCTCCTTTTACGTCAGATCCTCTGATTCATCCCTGAATCATCTGTTTCAGAAAAAAGCGGCTGCCTTCGGGATGAAGATGACAAGCCCGATCACCGCTGCAAAAATCGCCGATACAAGAACCGCTCCCGCAGCCGCATCCTTGGCCAGCTTGGCCCCCGGCTTCTTCTCCTCCGTGACAAGGTCAACGCAGGCCTCGATCGCCGTATTCACCATCTCCAGACTGATCACCAGGGCAAACAGGATCATGCAGATACACCACTCCGTGACGGATATATGAAAAATACATCCCGCAATAATGACCAGTGTCATGACGGACAGGTGAATCCTGATATTTCGTTCGCGGCGGATCACAGCCCAGATGCCCTGAAAAGCGTAGCCGAAGCTCTTATACAGCGGACTTCTCTTATTCTTCTTCATTCCGGCAGTCCTTTTCCTTCATAATAAAAAATTATACCATTTTTTCCTGCCTGTGTGAAGGTTTCTTTGTGTATTATGACGAATACTGATATCTGTTCACTCAATGTCAGCCAGGCTCGCATGCCAAGGGTTCGGGATTCCTTACAGACCTTCCACCTCGTCCTGAGCTACGAGTCTGTAGCCCTTCGCGGAAAGCGCCTGTTCCGCCGCCTGGTCGTCGCTGAGGCGGAAAATCATAAACGCATCCTCTGAGCCTTTGTGGCCGGGTATCGCATACATATATTCAATGTTCACGCCGGCATTCTTCATGATTTCAAGAATCACGCTGAGGCTTCCGACTTCATCCGGGATAGCCACGATCACAACCGGCGTCAGGCTGCTGATATAATCGTTCTGCTTGAGAATATCCGTTGCGGAAACCACATCATCCACAATCAGACGGACGATGCCGAAATTCTGTGTCTCGGCAAGTGACATGGCGCGGATATTCACGTCATTTTTTGCAAGAAGCTTCATCAGCTCGCCGAGCGTTCCCGGTTTATTTTCCACAAAGACGGAAAGCTGCTGTACACTCATCTGTCAATCCTCCGTTTCCTGCCCTCCGGAACGCCCTGCGCCCGGAAGGCATGCCTGATCAGATTTTTCTCTTATCGATCACACGAATCGCTTTTCCTTCGCTTCTTGTGATGCTCTTCGGCGCCACGAGTGTCACCACTGCCTTGAGGCCGATCATATTCTTCAGCGCCGTCACAAGTTCTTTCTTGCGGTTTGTGATCTCCACCACATCATCTGTAAACATCTCCGGCGTCATCTCCACGTGAACGTCAAGCGTATCCGTGTTGTTCACACGGTCAACGATGATCTGGTAATTAGCCGGATATCCCAGTTTCAGAAGCACCGCCTCGATCTGGGACGGGAAGACATTGACGCCACGGATGATCAGCATGTCATCGGAGCGTCCCTTCGGCTTATCCATTCTCGCAAAGGTACGGCCGCAGGCGCAGGCTTCCTTCGTAATCCGGCAGATATCACGCGTGCGGTATCTGAGCAGCGGGAAGGCCTCCTTGTCCAGGGAGGTAAATACGAGTTCTCCGTATTCGCCGTCCGGCTTCTGCTCTCCCGTATCCGGATCAATAATTTCAGCGAGGAAATGGTCCTCATTGATATGCATCCCGTGCTGTGCGCTGCACTCGTAGGCAACGCCGGGTCCTGACAGCTCCGTCAGCCCGTAGATATCATACGCTTTGATGCCCATCGTCTTCTCGATGCTGCGGCGCATTTCCTCGCTCCAGGCCTCGGCGCCGAAAATTCCCGCCTTCAGCGGAATATCGTCGGGTCCCATGCCCATCTCCTTCATGGATTCTCCGAGATAAGCGGCATAGGAAGGCGTGCAGCAGAGAATCGTGGCCTTCAGATCACGCATGAACATGATCTGGCGCTCCGTGTTGCCCGAAGACATCGGCAGCGTCAGGCAGCCGAGTTTTTCGCTTCCGTCAAACAGGCCGAGACCTCCGGTGAAGAGGCCGAATCCGTAGGCTACCTGGCACACATCATCCTTCGTGCCTCCGGCTGCGGTAATGGCTCTGGCCACACAGTCCTGCCACAGGTCCAGATCGTGCTGCGTATAGAATGCAACGACTCTCTTTCCTGTCGTGCCCGATGTCGAATGAATGCGGACGCAGTCCCGGAGCGGCGCGCCGAGGAGTCCGTACGGATAGGACTCTCTGAGATCCGCCTTGGAAATCATCGGGAGCTTTCCGATATCCTCAATCGTGCGGATATCTCCCGGCTCAACGCCCTTTTCCTCCATCTTCTTCCGGTAATAGGGAACGCTGTCCCACACATGGCGGACCTGCTTTACCAGTTTTTCATTCTGCATCGCCGTGATCTCATCCCGCGATGCGGTTTCTATTTCTTTCTGGAAATACCTTTCCATGTCACAGTCCTCCGGTCATGCGTTTTTGCCAAGCCGAAAAGCTTTTTTATTCATCTCAAGGAATTTCGGAGGTACGACAGCCTCCATCGCCTTCTGCCAGGATTCCTCCGGCAGGTCAAAATACTTCGACAGACGGCCCATCAGCACCATGTTGACTGCCTTTGGCGAACCCGCCTGTTCCGCGAGGGAAAGGCAGTCGAGGGCATCTACCCTGGCGCCTGTCGCCTTCATCTTGCCGATCAGATCATCCGGATACTTCACGGTTCCGGTGATGACCGGCATCGGGTCGATCTGCTGCGTATTGGTGACGATCGTGCCGTCTTTTTTCAGCCACTCCAGATAACGGGCAGCCTCCAGTACCTCGAAGGAGACAACGGCATCCGCCTCTCCCTTATCGATGATCGGAGAATATACCTTCGTGCCGTAGCGGACGTAGGTAACCACGCTTCCGCCTCTCTGTGACATGCCGTGCACTTCGGAAACCTTGACATCGTATCCCGCTGCCAGAAGCACCTGTCCGAGCATCTTGCTGGCAAGCAGTGTGCCCTGTCCGCCGACACCGACGATCATAACGCTCTTTGTATCATTCATCACTGCTCACCTCCCTTTGCGGCATCTTTCTGTGTTCCTGCAGCTTCCTGCTCCTTCTTCATCTGATCCAGCTCATACCTCGAGAATCCGGGTTTGATCTCCGCATGCGGATTGCCGGTGCTGTCCTCGATCGCGTCAGATCTGCACATCTGCTGGCACAGACCGCAGCCGACGCACTGCGTGGCGTCAATTACCGCTTTTCCGTCGCGGAACGAGATGGACGGGCAGCCGATCTGCATGCAGCTTCTGCAGCCCACGCACTTATCCCTGTTGACACGGAACGGTTTTTCATGATGCACATATTTCAGCAGCGCACACGGTCTTCTCGAAATAATCACCGACGGCGCATCATGGGCCAGCGCACCCTTGACAGCCTCGTCCGTTGCCTTCAGATCATACGGATCGCAGATGCGTACATCGTCAATGCCCATGGAACGCACCAGTGCCTCCAGATCAATCCTTCCGGCAGGGTCTCCTTTGATATTGTAGCCCGTAGTCGGGTTTTCCTGATGTCCGGTCATGCCGGTGATGGAATTATCCAGAATAATCACGGTCGTATTCGACTGGTTGTATGCCACATTGGCCAGGCCGGTCATACCGGAATGCATGAAGGTGGAATCACCGATCACGGCAACGGAATGGCGGGAATTTTTCACACCGCCTACGGTATTGAAACCGTGGGCGCTGCCGATGGAACCTCCCATGCAGATATTCGTATCCATGGCAGACAGCGGTGCCGCCGCTCCGAGAGAATAGCACCCGATATCGCCGAGTACGGTGCACCTGTTTTTCTTCAGCGTATAGAACAGGCCTCTGTGCGGACAGCCGCTGCACATGATCGGAGGACGTACCGGCAGCTCCTCATCCAGCTTTCTGCCTTCATCCGGCTTCTCACCGAAGGCCTTTGCCACCAGATTCTGCGAAAATTCATCGCAGATCGGAAGGATGTCCTTGCCGGTTACCTCAAGGCCGATCGTCTTGCAGTAATTCTCGATCACCGGGTCCAGCTCCTCCACGACGTACAGCTTCTTCACTCCGGAAGCGAAGTCACGGAGCTGCTGATCCGAAAGCGGCCAGACCATCCCGAGCTTCAGCACGGAAACCCTGTCGCCGAACACTTCCTTCACGTACTGATAGGAAGTGGAATCGGTGATGATGCCGATGTCCGTTCCGCCCATCTCCACGCGGTTAACAGAAGACGTCTCCGCCCAGGCCGCCAGCTTTTTCATTCTCTCCTCGACGATCGGGTGACGTTTTCTGGCATTGGCGGGCACCATGACGTTTTTCTGGATATTCTTGACATATTCCTTCTGATGCTCTGTCCTCTCCCCGAGCTCTACCACGGACTGGGAATGAGAAACTCTCGTGCACATCTTCAGAAATACCGGCGTGTCAAACTGCTCGGAGAGCTCAAATGCCAGCATGGCAAAGTCCTTCGCCTCCTGCGAGTCAGAGGGCTCCAGCATGGGCACCTTCGCCGCAATCGCATAATGACGGGAATCCTGCTCATTCTGCGAGGAATGCATGCCCGGATCGTCCGCAACGGCAATCACAAGGCCGCCGTTCACGCCCGTATAGGACATGGTGAACAGCGGGTCCGCCGCCACATTCAGTCCGACATGTTTCATGCCGCAGTAAGCGCGGGCACCTGCCTGAGAAGCGCCGAACGCCGATTCCAGGGCTACCTTCTCATTCGGTGCCCACTCACAGTAAATTTCGTCATACTTTGCGGCCTCTTCCTCAATTTCCGTACTCGGTGTTCCCGGATAGCTCGAGGCAAACCTGCAGCCGGCCTCATACAGGCCGCGCGCAGCCGCTTTGTTACCAAGCATTAACTGTTTCATAAGACTCTCCTGACTTTTGTTTTCATTTTCCGTCTTCTTCCGGGGCTCTGCTGTACACAGGTCTCCCGGAAGTTCAGACAGTGAATCAATCCTATACAGTTTACCACTTTAAATCGGTACTGCAAAGTGCCGTTTTCAGTTAAAAATGTCGAGCACGCGGTGCAGATTTTTTACATCCTGATTCAGTGTCTCAATGGCCTCATTGAGTGAACTGAAATCGATCTGATTGACGCCGGTCACAATATTGCCCAGCAGTTCGCTGTTTTCTTCTGCAAACTCATTCACCTGATCAACCATGGTATCGATTCTGCTCATCGTCTTCTGTGCCCGGTTCATGGTCACGACCGTTGCAGGAACCACAATGACCAGCGCTGCCATCAGAACGATGGCAGCCGCTCTGCCGATGAGACGGTTTTTTCTGTTTTCCTCTTCAGACTTTCTCACCAGCGCCGTCAGCTCTGCCAGCAGCTCCTTCTCTGACTTTTCCTGATGCGCTGAGTCAGCTGTGCCCGGGTCTTCCCTGCCCTGTTCCGTCTGCTCCCTGACCTGTTCTGTATCTTCTCTGCCCTGTTCCGTCTGTTCTCTGATCTGTTCCGTCTGTTCTCTGATCTGTTCCGTCTGTTCTCTGTCCTGTTCCGTCTGTTCTCTGATCTGTTCCGGTTCTTTCATTCTGTTCTCCTTCATGATGACTGCATCAGGCCTTTCAGCCACAGGCCCGATGCCTTGAAATCGCCGTCGGACCACCCGCCGGAAACGGACGTGACGTTTTCTCTGAGAATCGCCGAGCTCTCGTTTTTATTGGACAGATTCCAGCCGACATAGCTGAGATGGTACTGCAGGATCAGCTGTTTCCATGCCTCCGCTGAGGCATAGTCAACATTTCCGTTTCCGCTCGCCTCCACCGTGCTGAACTCATCGATAAACACAGGCAGACCGCTGTTATGAGCCGACACCAGCCTGCTGCGCAGCTGGTCCTTATGTGTTGCCGCGTAAAAGTGAAGGCTGTACATGATATTGTTGTACGGAAGCCTGTCCGAAGCCGCCTTATCGATATCCTGCGACCACGTCGGCGTTCCGACAAGAATCACCGAATCCGGATCATTGGCTCTGATCACCTGGATCACCGCATCTGCATACGACCGGATATCGCCCCATGTTGTCCCTCCGTTCGGCTCATTGCAGATCTCATAGAGCACATTGCCGTAATCGGCATACTTTGCGGACATTCTCCTGAAAAAATCGACCGCCTGACTCTGATATGTCTTCGGATTCGAATCGGAAAGAATGTGCCAGTCAATGATCACATACATACCCAGTGCAGAAGCCGCCTGAACACCGCTGTCCACCAGTGCTTCCAGCTTCGCCCTGTCTCCGCCGGTACAGTATCCGCCGTATTCCGCGGTGTACATGGCAAGCCGGATCGTATTGGCTCCCCACTGATCCCGGAAATACTGAAAAGCGCCCTGATTGATATAAGCCGGATACCACGCGATGCCGTGCGTACTGATTCCCTTCAGACGCACCGCATTGCCGTAAACATCCGTCAGGTCCGTTCCGGAGACAGAAAGCACGCCGTACATACCTCTGCCCTGCGTCTTTGCCTTCTCTCCCTCGCGGGTGCCGTACCAGCAGACGCCCTCATTCTTCCACCCGTGATTTCCGGTCAGAACACGGACTTCATTGGTGTCGCCGGTATAATTGTGACAGGCCCTGGGTGAAGCCGCTGCATTGAACTGCCTGTAAACCGGATACCGGTGCCCGTCGTCCGAATAAAAGGCCAGATTTTCGTCGGTCCACCGGTACTGACTGATGAGCACACGTCTCTCGTTCCTGTCCATCGTATAGAAATGCTCGCCCGTCGATGTGTTATACAGCCGGTACACCGGGGTCCCCGAAGCCGGCGCGTACCATCCGATGCCCTCATATCTCCAGTGATAAGTTTCTGTCAGTACCTTTTTCTCATGTTCATCTGCCGTAAACAGATGCTCCCCTGTCGACAGGTTGTACAGCCGGTACATCGGAACCTCCCCGGATGCCCCGGTCAGGCTGTCGTCATCAGCAGATCCTGCCTGTACTGCCCCGGCAGGAAAAATAAGCAGAAAGACCGCTGCACACAGCAGTACCGCTGCCGCACGGCGCAAAATTTTCCGGATACGCTGTCCTGTTTCCTGATTCATTCTGTCTGCCCCCCGTCATTTTCTGTTGTCCCGCGGAAATCCATTCCGGTTACGGACCGCTTCTCCGTCACCCCGGAATCTGTTTTTCAGCACGGTAAAAAAAACGGCACGGTGCACCTTCCGGTGCCCGCGCCGTCTGTCTGCTTATACAGTAGACATCTATATCATACAAGATGCCACAGTACTGTATTAAGCCCGACTGCTCCATCGCTGCGCGATTCCCGCAGTCGGCACATGTATTCGCATTCTCGCGATGCTTCGCATCGCTCCATGCTCATACATGTTTGCGTCGATCACGCATACAGTTTTCTGTGCATGCTTCGCATGCCCAAAAACT
>ONOC01000056.1 GCA_900319355.1 uncultured Eubacteriales bacterium
GGGAAAGAAGCGCGTCGCGGCTCCTGCTTTGCATTACGTAAGAAATATGGTAGAATAGGCTGAATCTGTGTGCTTGCACACGTCCGGCGTCCGGCGCCGGGGAGGAAAGAATCATGAAAGACAAGAGACGGCTGTATCTGATGATCGCCATGGCACGGTTCAGAGAAGAAAAAAACGGCGATTCTGTCCGGATCAGCAAATTTTATCAGAGAGACTACATTGCACTTCAGCTGATCGTCAATTTTCTTCTGACGACAGTGGCGTTTATCCTGCTGCTTGCGTTTGTAGCCATGTACAATCTGGAAACACTGCTCAGCAACCTGAATGAACTGAATTTCAGACCTGTTTTTGCTGCTGTCATCATTATCTATTTTGTTTTTCTCGGGGTATACACGGTCATCGCCTTCACACGGGCGAAAATCCGCTATGTCCGTGCCCAGTCCGATATGCAGCAGTACCAGAATGCGCTGGACAGGCTGAACAGGATGTACAGGGAAGAGGACCGTCTGAAACAGCGGGACGATGATGACGATGATTTTTATTTCGATGATGACGATGACGACGAAGATGACGATGACTGATCGCCGGGGGAGGAACTTCTGTCATGAATGACATGATCTCATTCAGAGAAAAACTGAAAAATTTCTACGCGGACTATGATGTGTTCATCAGACCCGTGTTCCGCTTTGTTCTTGCACTGCTCTGTCTGATCGCAATCAACAATGAGATCGGATATATGGAGGTGCTGACGCAGATCTTCGTTGTTCTGATTCTTGCCGTCATCTGTGCGATTCTGCCGATCAACGGCACGGTGCTCATCTGCGCCGCGGTTATCGTGGCGCACAGTATGGCGCTCAGCGTAGAGACGGGTGCCTTTGCCCTCATTGTATATCTGCTGATGGTGCTCCTGTATTTCCGGTTTGTACCGAGAGACTCACTGGCCATTATCCTGGTGCCTGCCGCGTTTATTTTTCATGTGCCGGCAGCCGTTCCGATCACGCTCGGTCTGATCCGCGGACCGGTTTCGGCGGTATCCATGATTTTCGGTCTGATTTCGTGGGCCTATGTGAACAGTCTGCCGACTCAGATCGCGCCGATGCTGCAGAAGGAGGACACTTCTCTGCTTGACGTGATGCAGGCCATGCCGCAGGCGCTTTTCAGCAACAGGATCATCCTGCTCATCATCATCAGTGTGGGTGTGATTCTGATCGTGTCGACGATCCGGAAATTCGTCAGCGTTCACGCGTGGGAGTCGGGGATTTTTGTCGGCGCGGCGCTGTATCTGGGACTGGAGCTGGCGGGATCGTTCATTCTCGGCATTGATATTGATATTCTGCCGGAGGTTCTCGGCACGGCGGTCGCTGTCGTTGTCTGCCTGGTGATTGAATTCTTTAATTTCAGTGCCGATTATTCCAGAACGGAGTATCTGGAATTTGAGGATGACCACAATTATTACAATGTCCGCGTGACGCCGAAGCGCACGTCGGAATATATGGAAACCATGGAACGGGAGGCACCTGAACCGTCCGCGATTCCGTCGGATGACAGCCGCTTCGTTGAGTCGGAGCAGCAGAACGAGGTTTCCAGAAAGTTTGAGGGAATCAATCTCCAGTCCAAACTGGAGGAGTCACTGAAGACGCTGAATACGAATCAGCGCGGCAGGGAGAATGCACCGGAGGAGAGGACTTATTCCGGTGACGGAATGAAGGATGATCTTCAGGATGATGAACCGTCCGGCGACACCAAGGTGCTGAACCTGAAGGACGGGTTCGGCAAACACCTTAAATGATGATGTGCTGATACATAACCTGCGTTAGGAGGACGAATGAATTCACTGGCTGGATGGGCCGAGGTTTACATATGGTCCTGGCTGAAACCGCCGAAAACCATCGAAATTATTGATATCATTCAGATTCTGCTGCTCACATGGATCGTTTACAAGCTGATCATGTGGCTGAAAAACACAAGAGCCTACGCGCTGATGAAGGGTATTCTCTTCATCCTTGCCTTTGTGCTGATTGCGAATATTCTTCAGATGGAGGTCATCGTATGGCTGTTAAGCAATATCGGCATGGCTGCGATTACGGCGGTTGTGATCATTTTCCAGCCGGAACTGAGGAAAGTTCTTGAGCAGATGGGCCACAGCAATTTCTTCCGGTCGATTTTTTTCAGCAGCCGGAGCATGGATCAGGACAATAACAGACGGTTCAGCGACCATACGATTAACGAGATCGTGAAGGCATGCTTTGAGATGGGCGACGTGAAAACGGGCGCCCTGATCGTCGTTCAGAGAGAAACCAATCTGACGGAGTTTGAACAGACCGGTATTCCGGTCGACGGTGTCGTGACGAGTCAGCTTCTTATCAACATTTTCGAACACAACACGCCGCTTCATGACGGCGCTGTGGTGATCAGAGACGACCGTGTGGCGGCGGCCACCTGTTATCTGCCGCTTTCAGACAACATGGAGCTGAGCAAGAAACTGGGTACGCGTCACAGAGCAGGCGTCGGTGTCAGTGAGATTTCAGATGCCCTGGCCATCATGGTTTCAGAGGAAACGGGTCACGTGTCCTATGCGCTGAACGGCCGTCTTCACCTGGCGGCATCGCCGAGTGATCTCAGGAACGTTCTCCAGGAGGTTCAGGTGATTTATCCCGACAAGCTGAAACTTATCAAAGGAGGACAGAAAAAGCGTGATTAAAAAATTTCTGTCAGGCCTTAAATCAAACTGGGGATATAAGATTCTGTCGTTTGCCATTGCCATTGTGATCTGGTACGCCGTGGTTGACGTGAATGATCCGGTGGAAACAGATACGTTCACGGTAAAGGTTACTGTGACGAATGAGTCCTACATTGCGAACGGCAAGCAGGTCTACAGTATCGATGATACCTACAAGCAGGTCACAGCCTATGTCAAAGGCAACCGGTCGGTTCTGAGCAGACTCAGCGCCGATGATATCACGGTGACGGCCGATCTGACGCAGATTGTAGATCTGAACAGAGAACCTGTGGAGGTGCCGCTGTCGGTGAGCTGTCCGAACATTTCGGCCGGCAATATTACGCTCTCCAGACAGACGATACCGATCAATATTGAAAATGTGGCAAGCAAGAAGCTGGCTGTCAGCGTCAGCTGCGGAGATTCCGTACCGGGCAGCAGTTATGAGGTGGGCACGATGACGCCGGATCCGGAAACCATCGTTGTCAACGGACCGGAATCCATCGTGAATACCATTACCAGCGCGGTGGCGCAGATCGATGTGACGGGCATGACGCAGGACGGTGAAAGGAAGGCAACACTGCAGTTCCTTGACCAGAGCGGCAATGCGCTCTCGGATGACACCGTCAGTGATGACCTCACCTTCGACGGCGATATCAGCGAAGTGACGGTACAGGTAGATCTCTGGAAGAAGGTCAATAATGTCGGGCTCAACGTGGAATACAGCGGAAAGCCGGCAGCGGGCTATAATGTGGAAAGCGTCACAACGACACCGGAGACGATTTCTGTTGTCGGAAACGACGCCGCACTGGAGGAACTGGCAGCAGAGAACAATACGATTACCATCAGCGATGAGTCGGTTTCCGTTGACGGAGCAAGCACGGATCAGACCTTCAATGTTCCGATCAGTGACAATCTTCCTGAGGGGCTGAGACTGACAACCAATGAAGCGGATACGGTGACCGTGAATATCACGATCCTTTCAGACGAGACAAAGGAAATCAAGGTGGATGTGGATGACATCTCGCCGGAAAATCTTGCGTCTACGGAAACCGTTTCGTATGATACGGCGGAGATCACGGTCCGGGTGACAGGCCCGGAGGCCGATATTGAAGATCTGACGACTGATGACATTAAGGTTTACATTGATCTGAACGGTCTGACCAGCGGTGATTACAGCGTTCCGGTCCGCGTGGAAAGTCTGCCGGATGACGTGACGGCAGAGGGACAGACCATTTCCATTCATCTGAAGGAGAAGGCGACGACGCCGGCCATTACGGCCGCGAGTGCTGTGCCGACCGGCTGATGATGACAGAACAGATGACATCGGAAAGACAGGGGATTCTTCGGGGCTGTATGGAGCCTCTTCTGGCATGGTACCGTGCCTGCGGGCGCGATCTTCCGTGGAGAAGAACGAAGGACCCCTACAGCATCTGGGTTTCGGAGATCATGCTTCAGCAGACCCGGGTGGAGACGGTCATACCATACTATGAGCGGTTTCTTGCATCGCTGCCTTCCGTCAGAGATCTGGCCGTCTGTCCGGATGACAGACTGATGAAACTGTGGGAGGGCCTTGGCTATTACAGCAGAGTAAGGCACATGAGAGAAGCGGCGTCCGTTATCGTCAGCGGACACGGCGGGATTTTTCCCCATGAGCCTGAGATCCTGCTGACGCTTCCCGGGATCGGGAGGTATACGGCCGGGGCGATCGCGTCGATTGCGTTCGGCGTTCCCGTGGCCGCCGTGGATGGCAATGTGCTGAGAATGGTAAGCCGGCTCACGGCGGACGACAGAAACATCCTGACTGACAGGATGCGGCGTGACACGGAGCGGGTGCTGACGGAGGAGATTGAACGTCTATCCGGAAAGGTCCGGGAAGATGAGAGATCCGTGCCGGGCAGCATCAATCAGGGCTTTATGGATCTCGGTTCAAAGATCTGTCTCGCACACGGGAGACCTGCGTGCGGGGAATGCCCGCTTGAAGGACAGTGCGCGGCGCATGCCGCGGGGACGGAGGAGGCGTATCCCGTGCGGCCTGCAAAGAAGAAGAGAAAAATCACAGAAAGGACTGTTCTTCTGATTCTCGAGGGGGATAAGGTTGCACTGAAAAAGCGTCCGGATCAGGGGCTTCTTGCCGGACTTTACGAGTACCCTGCTTTTGACGGTACAATGACAGAAAAGGAAGCGGCAGAAGAAGCATCCGCGCTTGGGTTCGTTCCCGGTTCGATCAGAAAGCTGCCGGGAGCGGTACATGTTTTTACACATCTGGAATGGCATATGACCGGATATGAGATCCGGGCATTGTCGGTAAACACCGGAAAAACCGCCGGGAACGGCGTTTTTCTTGCAGATGTCAGGGATGTGGAAAAAAGATATGCTGTCCCTTCAGCATATCGTGCATACTCTGAACTGCTGAGTTCATCAGAGGAGAGAAATACATGAAAGTACTTACAGTAGCTGTGCCGTGTTATAATTCATCGGCCTACATGAGAAAATGTCTCAATTCACTGGTTGCCGGAGGCAATGAGGTAGAGGTGCTGATCATTGACGACGGCTCCACGCGTGATAATACACTGGAGATCGCCAGGGAATATGAGAAGAAGTATCCTTCCATCTGCCGCGCGATCCATCAGGAAAACAAGGGCCACGGCGGAGCCGTCAATACGGGGATTAAGAATGCGTCGGGATATTTCTTCAAAGTCTGTGACAGTGATGACTGGTTTGACGGCATGGCTTTTCCGCAGTTTCTTGCGGTTCTTCGAAATCTTGTGAAGGAAGAGGAACCGGTTGACTGTGTATTCTCCAATTTCATTTACGACAAGGTTGACAAAAAGAGGAAATTCACGATGCAGTACAGGCGCTATTTTCCGCTGAATACCGTATTCGGATGGGATGATATTAGACCCATGGACGAGGCGCATTACGTACTGATGCATTCCATCACGTACCGGACGGAGGTGCTCCGGGACTTCGGCCTGAGCCTTCCGGAACATACCTTCTATGTGGATAATATTTATGCTTATGAACCTTTTGTGAAGGTAAAGAAGATGTTTTACTGCCCGGTGACGCTGTACCATTACTTCATCGGCAGGGCAGATCAGAGTGTCAACGAAGATGTCATGTACAGCAGACTGGATCAGCAGATCCGCGTGACGAACCGCATGATTGATTTTGCCGGCACATTAAAGGACCGCGAGCTGGAGAAAAATCAGCGCAAGTTCATCATTCATTATCTGGGTGCGATCATGATGATCACCCTGACCATGCTGATCCGTCATCCGAGCGAGGAAAATGAGCGCAGAAGAAAGGCGCTCTGGACGAGACTGAAAAATACGGATTATGCCTGTTACTTCAGACGCCGCTACAGCGTGAGCGGCACGCTGATGAATATCCCCGGAAAGCCCGGTGAGAAGCTTGTCAACATGGGCTACCACGCGACACAGAAGGTGTACGGCTTCGAATAAGCCCGCATCATGAGGGAAGACAGAAGACCGGGATATGAGATGAAGATGCCGGCATCCGGCCGGCGCAAGAGGTGTGTTTATGGTAAGAATCGGAACGGGATATGATGTACACCGTCTGACGGAGGACAGGAAACTGATCCTCTGCGGCGTGGATATCCCATATGAGAAGGGCCTGATCGGGCACTCGGATGCGGACGTGGCGCTGCACGCGATCATGGACGCGCTGCTCGGTGCTGCGGCAATGAAGGATATCGGATATCATTTTCCCGACACGGATCCCGCCTGGGAGGGCGCTTCGAGCATGGATCTGCTGCGGAAGGTGGCCGATATGCTGGATGAAGCGTCCTATGTGGTGGTCAATGTGGACTGCACCATTATCTGTCAGGCGCCGAAGCTTCGGCCGTATCTGGACACGATGACGGAAAACGTGGCTGATGCGCTCGGCATTGAGACGGACAGGGTCAATGTGAAGGCGACGACGGAGGAACATCTCGGGTTTACGGGATCCGGCGAGGGAATCGCCGCACAGGCCGTCTGTCTGATTGAGAAGGAAGATCCCGGCATGTACGGGATGGTTTCAGGATGTCCTGCTGCCGCGGGCGGCGCGCCGCCGTGTGCAGCACACAGAGCATGACAGGGAAATAACAGGGCGGACCTGGTCCGCAGATACAGAAAGGCGAGGTGAGTCCGATGGCACTTAGATTTTATAATACGCTGACGCGTTCCATGCAGGAATTCAGACCGATCACGGAGGGAAAGGTACTGATTTATGTCTGCGGTCCTACCGTATACAACCTGATTCATATCGGAAACGCGCGGCCGATGATCGTATTTGATACGCTGCGGAGATATCTGACTTATAAGGGATATGATGTCAACTATGTCTCGAATTTTACCGATGTAGATGACAAAATCATCAAAAGAGCCAACGAAGAGGGTGTGACCGCCTCCGAGATTTCCACAAAATATATTGACGAGACGAAGAAAGATATGGCCTCCCTCAATGTGCTGCCCGCGACAACACATCCGCTGGCCACGCAGGAGATTCCCGAGATGATTGAGCTGATCCGGGATCTCGAGAACAGGGGATTTGCGTACAACGTCAACGGCACCGTATATTTCCGTACCAGAAAGGATAAGAATTACGGCAAGCTTTCTCACAAAAATCTGGACGAGCTTCGCTCGGGCTTCCGTGATCTGAAGGTTTCGGGTGAAGGACAGAAGGAGGATCCGCTTGATTTTGTCCTCTGGAAACCGATGAAACCGGGCGAGCCGTACTGGGACAGCCCGTGGGGCAAGGGACGTCCCGGCTGGCACACGGAGTGCTGCGTGATGAGCAGGAAATACCTGCATTCCACGACAATCGATATTCATGCCGGCGGAGAGGATCTGATCTTCCCTCATCACGAAAATGAGATCGCACAGGTGGAATGCTCGACCGGTAAGGAGTTTGCTCATTACTGGCTGCACAATGCGTTCCTGAATATCAACAACGAGAAAATGTCCAAGTCGCTCGGCAATTTCCTGACCGTCCGCGACGTGGAAAAGAAATATGACCCGCAGGTGCTCCGTTTCTTCATGCTTTCCGCGCATTACCGCAGGGTTCTGAATTTCACGGAGACGAGCATGGAGGCGGCAAAGGCTTCCCTCGGAAGAATCAGGACAGCTGTCCGCACACTGAATGACCGGATGGAGAATGCGGTGTCACAGGAGCTGACGGCTGAGGAGCGCGCGCGCCTCGGACGGGATGAAAACGGAAAGCCCGTTCCGTTTGAGGTAAAACACGATCCTGAGACGGGGGCGGAAATTCTTCCGGATGACATGCGTCTTTTCCGCTGGCAGTTTGAACAGGCCATGGATGATGATCTCAACACAGCGGATGCGGAGTCGGCGATTTTCAATCTGGTAAAATTCGCTAATGTTGAAGTTACGGAAAAGAGCTCCCGGGCTTTCGCCGGCGCGGTGAAGAAGGAGATCACGGATCTTTCGGATATCCTCGGACTGATCGTGGACGTGCAGGATGAGGACCTCGACGCGGAGATTGAACGGAAAATTGAGGAACGTCAGGCGGCCAGGAAGGCTAAGGATTTCGCAAAGGCTGATGCCATCCGCGACGAACTGCTGGCAGAGGGCATTGTGCTGAAGGATACCCGTGACGGCGTCCGCTGGGAGAGAAAGTGAAAACGGAAATTACCGACAGAATGATCGATCTGACCGGCGAAAAGACGCCGATGCCGGATTTTGATGCCAGACAGATCTCGCCTCTGGTCCTTGCATGGATCGGAGACGGGGTGTATGAGATTGAAGTGCGCAATATGCTGACGAGGCTTGCCGGTATACCGGGCAGACCCGTCAGGATGCTGCACCGCGAGGCCAGCAGTCTTGTGAATGCCGGTACACAGTCCCTGATGATGGCCGTCTATGAGGAGAAAAATCTTCTCACTGAGGAGGAACTTCAGGTGTATCACAGAGGACGCAACGCGAAATCGGACACGCACGCAAAAAACGCCTCGATTCAGGATTACCGCAGGGCGACGGGATTCGAGGCGCTGATCGGGTATCTGTATCTGACAGGAAACAGCAGCCGGATCACAGCACTGATCCGGGCAGGATTTGAGGGACTGAAGACAGATGAATGACAGAAGAAATCATAAGGAAGGCAGCGGATGGAAATCCGGCGGAAACAGATCCGGCAGGCGTTACGGCAGCGACGGAAACAGATCCGGTAAGCGTTATGACAGTGACAGGAATCAATCCGGCGGACGGTACGAAAGCGGCAGCCGGTATGGCGGCAGAAAAACTTCCGGCAGCAGATATGACGCGGAGAGCCGCAGACAGAACAGCGATGACGGCAGAAAGCGTTACGGAAAAGACCGGAGCAGTGACCGCGACCGTGTTTTCGGCGGACAGACGGAGAAAGAGGACAATCCCAACCGGATCGAAGGCCGCAATGCGGTGCTGGAGATGTTCCGCTCCGGCCGCAGCGTGGATAAACTGTATCTTCAGGCCGATCTGCATGACGGCGTGATTTCTTCCATTGCGCGTGCGGCAAGAGAGGCGGGGACGGTCATCAGCTACGTGCCGAAAAACAGGCTTGACGCCATGTCGGAGACAGGGAGTCATCAGGGTGTTATCGCAGATGCCGCGGCAGTGGATTATGTCACGGTTGATGAGATCCTGCGCCGGGCGGAGGAAAAGGGAGAGAAGCCTTTTCTGTTTCTGCTGGACGGTATTGAGGATCCGCATAATCTGGGGGCGATCATCCGCACCGCCAACCTGGCGGGCGCACACGGCGTGATCATCACAAGACACCGGGCAGCGGGGCTGACGGCAGTGGTGGCGAAGGCCTCCGCAGGTGCGATCAGCTATACGCCGGTGGCACGTGTCACGAATCTGGCAGCGGAAATCGAAGAGCTGAAGAAAAAAGGCATCTGGTTTGTCTGTGCCGCCATGGACGGCACGCCGATGTATGACGTCGATATGACAGGCCCCATTGGTCTTGTGATCGGCAATGAGGGCGAGGGCGTCAGCCGTCTCGTCCGCGAGAAGTGTGATTTTACGGCATCCATTCCGATGAGCGGGGACATTGATTCCCTGAATGCTTCGGTGGCGGCCGGCGTGCTGGCTTTTGAAGCAGTACGGCAGCGGAGATTTCAATGAATCTGAATGATTACTCCGGGTATACCGATGAGGAGCTGATCGGGCGCCTCCGGGACGGAGAGGATGAAATTGAGGATTACCTGCTTGAAAAATACAAGCGGATGGTCCGCGGTATGGCAAGAAAACTGTATCTTGCCGGGGGCAGTCAGGAGGATCTTCTGCAGGAGGGGATGCTCGGACTGTTCCGCGCCATCCGGACCTACGACGGGACAAGGGGCACTTCTTTTTCCACGTGGGCGCATCTTCTGACGGAAAGACAGATGTATTCGGCCATTGAGTCTTCGAGGGCGCTGAAGCACCGGACGCTGAATGATTCCATTTCCATTGATGAGATGACAGAGGAAAGCGGAGAGGGGACGATCCGGACGGTGGAGAGCCCCGAGACGGTTCTGGTGGACCGGGAGAACGCGGAGGATCTGAAAAAACGGATTTTTGAAGCGCTCAGTCCTCTGGAAAGACGTGTCCTTGAAGAGTATCTGAAGGGATATGACTATAATGAGATTGCGGAAAAACTGGGCCGCAGTCCCAAGTCCGTTGATAATGCTCTTCAGCGTATCAGAAACAAGGTTTCCGCAATAACAGGGTAAAAGAATGGAAAATAAGCGAGTCACCCATACAGCCCGGACCATCATCCGGTTATGGAATATTGTCTGGTTCCTGTTTTTCTGGGCCACCTATTTCAACCTGTATATGTTCAATACCTACAGGCTTTTCGGTAATTTTATCAGCACGCTGATGTTTTTCATTATCTACAGCGCGCTCTGTAATGTGTACAAGGCCTTCCGGATTGCTTCGACCGATGTGTCGGATATTGTCTTTTCACAGTTCATTTCACTGACGGCGGCGGACCTGCTTCTGTATCTGGAGGCATGTCTTGTTTACAACCAGCCGCTGAATTTCCTCCGCATTCTTGCCATGATCGCCGTCCAGCTGGCCGGAACAGGCTTTTTTGTGCTGGAAACCAAGCGGTATTTCATGCGGCATGTCGCGAGGCAGAAGACGCTGGTCGTGTACGGCGCCCAGTCGACGGAAGAAGACGCGATGAATTTTGAGAGAAGGCTCCTTCGCAAATACAGCCATCTCTTTGACATTCTCTATACGGAACCGGAGACGATCGATGATGAGGTTTTCATGCAGAGGATGCAGGGCGTTGAGACCGTGATGCTGTACAACATCACGCCGGGTCTGAAAATCCGGTTTACGGAACCGTGCATTGAATACAAGAAAAATTTTTACTTCACCCCGAACATCGAGGATATTCTCGAGCAGGGAACCGAGACGAAGCACATGCTCGATACGCCGCTGATGAAGTATGAGTACCGCTACGAGATACCGAGAAAACTCGTGGTCAAGAGAATTTTTGACGTGATTTTCTCGCTCCTTGCGATCATAATTCTTTCTCCGCTGATGCTGGTCATGGCCATCTGCATCAGAGCCGAGGACGGAGGCCCTGTGTTCTTCCGTCAGAAGCGGTATACGAAGGGCGGCAAGATTTTTGAAATCCTGAAATTCCGGAGCATGATCGTTGATGCGGAGAAAAACGGCGTGCAGCCGTCCGTCGGCGAAGAGGATCCCAGAATTACGAAGATCGGAAAATTCATGAGGCGGACCAGAATCGATGAGATTCCGCAGTTCTTCAATGTCCTCAGAGGCGACATGAGCTTTGTGGGTCCGAGACCGGAGAGAGTAGAACACGTGGATCTCTATGTGCAGCAGATTCCGGAGTTCCGGTACAGGCTGTCGGTGAAAGGCGGTCTGACAGGTTATGCGCAGGTATACGGAAAGTATAATACCTCTGCGTACGACAAGCTTCTGCTTGACCTGATGTATATTGAGAATCAGTCGACGCTGCTCGATTTTCGAATCGTTCTCCTGACGATCCGGACGATTTTCCAGAAGGAAAGCACGGAGGGATTCGATGAGACCCAGAGCCGCGAGATCAACCGGGAGACAAAGGAATGAAGCCCTGCGTTCCGCCGGACGGAAGGGGTGTGACAGGCATGAAGAAGATAACGGTGATCACGCATTCGTCAACCTATGAGAGCCGGGCGGAGGCAGCCGGCGAATTTTTCCGGAGCAGAGGATATGAGGTGACCTGTATCTTCTCGGATTTTGATCACCTGAGAAAAAAGACGCGGAAACGGGAGGAGCCGGGGCATGTGTATGTGCACATGACCCCGTACACGGTCAATCTCTCGCCGAAGCGCCTTTTTTCAATCCGGAGATTTGCACTGGACGTGAAGAAGGAGATCGTCGGAAGGATACGGACGGGTGAGCGCCCTGACCTGATCTACTGTATGATCCCTGCGAATACCCTTGCGCAGATGATGGCGGAGCTGCACGCGGAATACGGTATTCCTGTCCTTTTTGACATCATCGATCTGTGGCCGGAATCCCTTCCGCTGAAGCAGATCGCCTCCCTTCCGCCGGTGCGTCACTGGAGAGAGCTCCGGGATAAAAATCTGTCCTGTGCCGACATGATTTTCACCGAATGCGGGCTGTACCGGGAGGAACTGGGGCTGCCGGAGGAGAAAAGCCGGACACTGTACTGGTTTAAGGACATGTCTCCGGTTTCCGGGAACGCTGAACATATTCCGGAGGCGCCGGAGAAGGTTATGACCGCCGGAAAGCCGGATGCCGGGGTGATGGAGATTGCGTACATGGGGGCAATCAACAACATCATCGACATGGATACCATCACCTCCCTTCTGTCATGTGCCGGCCGGCTCAGGCCTCTTCATCTGAGGGTGATCGGGGAGGGTGATCACCGGGAGGACTTTCTCGGCGCCCTGAACCGGGCGGGTGTTCCGTTTACCTGGTACGGGGCCGTATACGATGAGGATGAGAAGCGAAGGCTCCTCGCTCCCTGCAGTTTTGGGCTGAATATCATGAAGGAAAGCGTTCACGTGGGTCTGACCATGAAGTCGATCGACTATCTGTCCTTCGGTCTGCCGCTGATCAATTCCATAGGCGGTGATACCCGGACGCTGGTTGAAAAGGAGAGAATCGGCATCAATGTGAACCGGTCGGATCTGCATGAGACGGCGGAAGAGATGTGCCGGATGGCCGATGACGGCGGCGCGGAGGCAAGAACGCAGGACGTGTTCTCACGGTATTTTACGAGGGACAGCTTTAACCGTACGCTTGAGGAAGCTCTATGCAGGGTGGACGGATTGTGATAATATAAAGTTAACTATGGTTACAGACCAGAACGACGGAACAGCCGGCCTAAAGCTGCTCCGATACGCTGATAACGAATCCAGGAGGAATCTGAGAATGAAAG
>ONOC01000124.1 GCA_900319355.1 uncultured Eubacteriales bacterium
AAACTGGAACGTTTGCGCCTTCCTTTATTTTCTTCGTCAGGTCCTTGCGCACGATTTTGCCGTCAAAGTTCTTGCGTAATTTTTCTTTTATGATTTCACGGGTGCTTTCATCCCCGGTAACCTGTTTATCCATTTACTGTCATCCTTCCTTAGCTGAAGAAGTCAAAATCATCCACGGCAAAAGCAATGTCGATCTGGAATTCTTCACGCTGCGGCAGCTGCAGACCGCTTTCGTCAGCAATCACAAGGTAGTAGCTTTCCGTGCTGCTATATTTCATTGACTTCAGATTGAAGCTCACTCGGAACGTTCTGTCCTGATTATCACTTCCGGTACGATCCGCAATGACACGCTGGGTATCGCTGACCTGCTTGCCTTCCGAATCTGTAAAATATAACAGATAGGTGGCCGCTTCACGGTTGGCTCCGACAGCTTCCTTCTGATAGAAGTTCAGTGAGAAGATCATATTGCTGATCTTCCGGCTTGCAGAGAGCAGACTCAGTGTCACCGGCTTTGTATCGTACTTATTTTTGTTCTTCCGGTATTCCGCACTGTCCGTACGCATGTAGTGATAATCGATCACCGGCACAACCATTTCCTGCAGGCTGATACCGCCGTGCACGAAATATAGACCTGGGCCTTTCTTCTTGATTCGGGTATTTCCAATCGGAGCAAAAGCATCATAATTCTCATCATCTAAGAATTTCACTGGTAACAGAAAGTTCGGTCTCGCGCCTTTTTTCGTGATCAGATATCTGCGGTCGACCTCTACATCTTCACTGGAAGCCGTAGTCTTATCGACCTTTGCATCTTCAGAGAGTGGTCTTGCTGTATAAATAAAGCCGTGATCCGCTGTGATGAAGATCCGCGTCCCGCTGAATTCATTGACGATGATTCGTACCATGTTCTTGAGCTCACTGATCGTTTCTTCACAAGAAGCAAATACCTTTGTCTCGTCCGTATGGCTTGTCTCATCAATCCGGTTATGATAGATGTACACGACATCCATTCCCTTGACGAGAGCGCTCCGATCGGCACGTTTCATTTTGATGATGTTTTTATATTGCAGAGTAACGCTCGACGGATCAGCAGATTTCAAAATGCCATCGCGGCATCCAGCGTCCGTCGGCTGCCCATCAGCCAGCACACCAATCGTGCCATTTGCTTGTAACGTAGCTTTAAGGTTCTTATGCGGGAGCAGAGCCGCCATGCCGAATTTCGTCACCGTTGGGAAAATGCCCTCACAGGACTCCATCGTGACCTTCGCCTGCGTCTCCTGACGGAGCTCATTTGCCAGAGTGACGGCCACCTCATAACGCATGGCATCAGAAATGATCACAAATACTCGTGTATCCGCATTTTCAACACGCGACCTGTAGAAGTCCCGCTGCTGCGGCACTTCCAGAATCCGACCGTATTCTTTCAGATTATCCTTTGCCGCAGTTGCCCAGTTCGTGCCGAGATTATCCAGGTACCAGTTCACGTACAGGTTTTCGATACTGTCTGCCACCTGTTTGAACAGATCATCAAGCTGCTCATTGGAGGAAGTCAATGAATTCAGGAATGCATTCTGGAACAGCCGGTAGTAGGTATCCATGTGATAATAATCACTGATGTATTCCTTCCATACCTTATGCGGTTCCACGGTATGGAATCCAGCAGAATGATCCAGATAGAATTTCTGCATATTGGCTGCCTGCACAACGCCGGTATAATAATTCTCCACGTGCTCGTACCAAAGATACGTCCGCCGCCGGTCAATTACTGTAAGTGCGGCATCCGCATCCAGCGTATTATTCACGATATCCGCCATAAAGTTCTTCAAGATGCACTCGTCAATACAAGGGAAAAACTCCGTATTGACAAGTTCTGTAACCGGAAGCTGGCTGAATCTTGCCGGAAGGCGCAACTCGTCCTCGGTTTCCCTAACGAGTCCGTAAAGATCCTGCGCCTCATCTGAATGCATCCACTCAGACATAAAGTCGTAGCAATAGCTCTGATGCGGAATAGAAACGAAGTTATCCAGTCCGACCAGATTGTCCATGTGCATCGTACGTGTAGCGGCTGTCATCAGAATGTGGCAGGAAAGCCTACCGAGATCAGGCGTTTCTTCTCGGTATCCGGTCACCTGTGCTACCATCTGCCAGAAGACAGAGTCCGCC
>ONOC01000094.1 GCA_900319355.1 uncultured Eubacteriales bacterium
GCGTCAGCAGGCGCGTTCCGCAGCGCCGCCTTTTAAGGTGAGAATGGCCGACGGAGATACACGGCGAATGTGACCGGAGCGAAAAGGGTGATGCATCCGACAGCCATGACTCTGACAGCATCAGCACAGTAACGATAACCTGCATATTCAGAAAAAGCGCCATCTATAGTATACTGGAGATAACATCCGGATGTTCCCGGATCTTCTCAGTCAGGGGTGAAAAAACTTATGAATATTCAGGATTTTTACGATGGAAAAGAATTTGAAGCCTATGAATATCTCGGCGCGCACGTAACGGATCAGGGGGTTGTCTTCCGCACGTATGCGCCGCATGCCATAGATGCCGCCGTCATCGGCACCTTCAGCAGCTGGAAGGAGTGCCCGATGCACCGCGTCGAAAACGGGGAATTCTGGGAGTGTCTCCTGAAGGACGCCGCACCGGGTGATATGTACAAGTTCCGGATTTACAGAGAAGACGGCACTTTTCTGGACCACGCAGATCCCTATGCCTTCTTCTCCGAGCTTCGTCCCGGCACGGCATCGGTCATCTACGACCGCAGCGGCTACACCTTCCATGACAGCGACTGGATGTGGCAGCGGCGCGACCGGAAAAACGAGCCGATGAACATCTATGAGGTTCACCTCGGTTCCTGGCGCCGTTCCGACGACCCGGAAAAACTCGCCAGAGCACTGGACGAGGCGAAAAAAGGCGGTCCGGCCGTCGACGTGTCGGGAGGCTGGTACTCCTATGCCGCGATCGCCCGTCAGCTCATACCGTACCTGAAGAAAAATCATTACAATTATGTGGAGTTCATGCCGCTCAACGAATATCCTGCCGATGAATCCTGGGGGTATCAGGCGACCGGATTTTTCAGCGCGACCTCGCGCTACGGCAGTCCGGACGGCCTGAAAAAGCTGATCGACACCTGCCACAGAAACGGCATCGGCGTCATTCTGGATATTGTCACTGTTCACTTTGCACCGAACGATTACGGTCTGCGCCTCTATGACGGCACACCGGTCTACGAATATCCGGCTGCCGGAAACGGGCTCAGCGAATGGGGCACCATCAACTTCAACCATTCCAAAGGGGATGTCCGCAGCTTCCTGTCCTCCATGGGAGAATACTGGCTGCATGATTTTCACTTCGACGGCCTGCGCTATGACGCCGTCGGGAACCTGATCTACTGGCAGGGAGATCCGAACCGCGGCGTAAACGACATCTCGCTCCGTTTCCTGAAAGATATGAATCAGGGACTGAAGCAGCGGGACGGAAACGTCATCCTGATTGCCGAGGACTCCTCTTCCTACCCTGATGTAACAAAGCCTGTCAGCGAAGGCGGACTCGGCTTCGACTACAAGTGGGACATGGGATGGATGAATGACACCCTGAACTTCTTCCGCACGGAGCCTGCCTGCCGGTACCGTGACTACCACAAGCTCACCTTCTCCATGATGTATTATTACAACGAGAAGTATCTGCTGCCGTTCTCCCACGACGAGACCGTGCACGGCAAGGCCTCCATCCTGCAGAAAATGGCCGGTGAATACGAGCTGAAATTCCCTCAGGCGCGCACACTGTATCTCTATATGTACACGCATCCGGGAAAGAAACTGAACTTCATGGGAAACGAGATCGGCCAGATCAGAGAATGGGACGAGAAAAAAGAACAGGACTGGTTCCTCACGAAATACCCGCTGCATGACTCCTTCCACCGCTTCCTGACCGACCTTGGAAAAATCTACATGGATCATCCCTCTTTCTGGGAACGGGACTACCGCAGGGACGGCTTCGAATGGATCGACGCCGATGACACCCGCCAGTGCATCTATGTGTACCGCCGGAGAGCGGACTCGGAAAGCATCATGTGCATGTTCAATCTGTCCGAATACACGCAGACCTACCACTACAGTGTCGGCGGTCCTCAGGTTCTGAAGCTCCTGATCGATACCGACAACGTGATCTACAGCGGCACCACGGAAAAGCCGGAGAAAACGGTCCGTGTTCCCGCTGACGGACTCTACGTCACACTGAAGCCTTTTGAGGGGCGCTGCTACCAGGAAACCTGAGATAAAAAAGGGCACAGCCATGGCCATACAGGAATCGAAACTGATCATCTGTTATATTTACCGGATTCTGATGGAAGAGTCGGATGAGGCACATCCTCTGACAGCGGAAGATCTGAGCAGACGCCTGAAAGAGGATCACCGCCTGACGGTGGACCGCCGGAGCATCTACAACGCGATCGATACGCTGACGGCAGCCGGCGTGGATATCATCAAATTAAAGGGCAGCACCCACGGCTGCTTCATCGGATCAAGAGAATTCGACCTCGCGGAACTGAAAATGCTCGTGGACGCCGTTCAGGTATCGCAGGGCCTCTCGGAAAACAAATCCGGTCAGCTGATAGAAAAGCTGGAGCATCTGACCAGCCGCAGCCAGGCACGGCAGCTGCAGCGGCAGGTGCTCCTGTCATCCCGCCCGAAGGCAAAGAACGAAAACGTCTTTTATGCGGTGGATACCATTTACACCGCCATCGACAGAAACCGCAAAATCTCCTTTCAGTACGCGGAGTGGACGCCGGAAAAGACCTTCCGGCTCCGGAAGAACGGCGAAATCTATATCGTCAGCCCGTATGCCCTGATCTGGGACGATGAAAATTACTATCTCGTCGCCTGGTCGGATGAACACCAGGAGGAGCGTCATTACCGCGTCGACAAGATGCGGCATGTCGAATGCCTCGAAGAAGAGCGGGTCAGAACAGAAGCATTCAACCCTGCCGCCTTCGAAAAGAAGACCTTCGGCATGTTCTCCGGAGAGGATGCCGAGGTGACGCTGGCATGTGATAATCACCTCGCCGGCGTCATCCTTGACCGGTTCGGCAGCGATATCATGCTGATTCCCACTCCCGGGCAGGACTCCTTTCATGTGCGCGTCCCCGTCACGGTCAGTCGTCAGTTCTTCGGATGGGTCACCGCGATCGGAAGCGAACTTCGGATCATCGGTCCGGAAAACGTGCGGGAGGCATACCGCGCCTATCTGGAAGATATCCTGAACCACATGTGATCGGGCGCCTTTCCTTCCGGCGGCTCAGGCATCTCCCGGAAGTTTCCGGCACACAAACCAGCGGTAATTCTCCTCATAATAGAGTTCCACTCTCTGTCCGCACACCTCACACAGATAACGGATGCCGGCTCCTCCCGCCTTCCGGCTCGCCATGCGCTGGCACCCGATCACCCGGTCGATCATGTACTTCCTGCCGTCCGTCCATTCGATGCGGTACGGAATCAGGCGCCCGTCCGAGGTAAACTCAGCCACCACATTCACATAGACCTTCCGGGGATTGACGTAATCCGGATGCTCGCGTTCGAGTGTAACCTTCTCACTGTACATCATGAGCCGTCACCCCGTTCCGAAGAAAATCCGCGCCGGTCCTGTCCCCTCTCTCCATATAGGATACGGGATGGATGACATTGTCGTTCCTGATATCCGGTGCGGAAAGCGCTCTGTCACACAGCATCATTCCCCTCCGGATGGCATCATTGCCGAAGCGCCGCCTGATATCATCAACCGCCAGATCGACCCGATGCTTCTTCTCGCGCTGCTGCTCATCCATAAACAGTTCCGTCTGGTACGGCGCCTGATCCGGCACCACAGAGGCCACACGAACCGTCATGCTGCGGACCGGCTTCCTCCACGCATATGCCTTTCTGAACAGATCCGTCGCCTGAGAGGCAATCTCCCCGGTGATATTCGTCGGCGTGCCGAGCCTGCGCTGACGGGTAAAACCCGCCAGATCCGCATCCCTGACAGCAATGCCGATCACATATCCCTTCAGATGATTCTCCCGAAGTCTCGCCCCGACACTCTCGGCAAGCATGTATATGACGATCTTCACATCTTCGTCTGTCGTCAGATCCCGGGGCGCCGTGATGCCATTGCCGATGCTCTTCACCGGAGCCGATGTATGCTCGCGGCTTACCGGCGTCATGTCCTGCCCGCTCGCAAAGACATACAGAATCAGTCCTGCCTTGCCCAGCATCCGCTCCAGGTACGCCGGGTCCGTCTGCGCCAGTTCTCCGACGGTGGTGATGCCGACCCTTCTCAGTTTCCGCGCGGTCGCATGCCCAACGTACAGGAGATCCTCCACCGGCTGCGGCCAGACAATCTCCCGGTAGTTGTCCTTCGTGATTTCCGTGATCGCATCCGGTTTCCGGTAATCAGATCCGAACTTGGCAAAAATCTTGTTCCAGCTCACGCCGATGCTCACGGTCAGTCCCAGTTCCCTGCGGATCCTGTCGCTGATCTCACGTGCGATCCTCATGCCGTCCCCGCAGATACTGCAGCTCGCCGTCGTATCCAGCCAGCACTCATCCAGACCGAACGGCTCCTGCAGGTCCGTATAATCCGAATAGATCCGGTGCGCCAGTGAAGAAAACCGCATATAACGGTCATAGTGCGGCGGCACAAAAATAATATTCGGGCAGCACTTTCTCGCCTGCCAGAGCGCCATGCCAGTCTTCACGCCGGCCTTCTTCGCCTCCTGACTCTTCGCCAGAACAATGCCGTGACGCAGTTCCGGATCGCCTCCCACCGCCATGGGCTTCCCCCGGAGTTCCGGATGATACAGCAGTTCAATACTTGCATAACACGCATTCATATCGGAATGTAAAATGATTCTCCGCATTTCCAGCATACCGCCGGTCCGCTATCTCCCCGCCGGACCGGTTCCTCCGTTTCCGCATCATTTTCCATTCACCATTTCCCTGAGTATAACACGTCAGATTCAGAAGCGCAAACGTTTGTTCGATTTTCCACCAGTATAATTTTTCTATCTGTTTTTCACAGAAAATTTCCCACTTTTTCTTTTAAATGAAGTTAAAAAAATATCGGCGTCCCCACAGCAGAGGGCCCCGACTTGACATATCCGGTGCAATCCATTACAATAAAAACGTTAATATTTATGGATCCACTTCAGTACACTCTCCCAAAATGGCTGTACTGGATCATAATGACCGGATGCTGTCGGTATCTTACTCTCCCCCAGCACCCGGTCACTTTTACTGTATAAGCTCTTCGAATCGCAGACAGACTCGTCACACGCGAAGCGTGTGTAAGAGGCTGTATGCGATTTCGAAGGCAACAGGTATGAGCACGAAG
>ONOC01000095.1 GCA_900319355.1 uncultured Eubacteriales bacterium
TGGTGGCGAAGGCGCAGATGACGAGAGCGGCCAAGGTCGCCAAGGCCAGCCACCGTTCCATCCATGGCCGCAATGCCAGCGATGCGAACGGGACGGCCAGCGCGACGAGCAACATCCATAGGGGACGATGCGCAACCAGGCTGGATGCCCCGCCCAAGGCGAGCATCATGATTGAGTCGGCGTAGAACCTCATCAGCATGATGCCCATTATACGCCTGCGTCCTCAGTCCAGGAAAGCGGGATTCAACGTCACTCCGAAGGCCTTGGCCAGCACCCGGAGATTGTCGTCGGTGATGGTGTTGACGATTCCGACACTCTTGGCCTTCAGGTAGATTTCCGCAGCCTTCTCGATGGTGTGCATCAATCCGAACGCCTCGTCAAAGGAGCTGCCGCTGGCGAAGGCGCCGTGATAGGACCACACGACGGCCGGGTAGTGCTTGATCAGCCTGGCCGTCGCCTCGGCGATCTCGGTGCCTCCCGGTACCATCCAGGGGACGATGCCGATACCCTCGGGAAAGACCACGGCACACTCGGTCTCGCTCTGCCAGAGGATCCTGGTCAACGTCTTTGCGTCCGGCTTGATCGTGTAGGTCAGTGCGGTGATGTTGGCCGGATGGGCGTGGTAGATCACCCGGCATTTGCCGCCGGTAGCCCGGAAGCGGACGGCGTGGTTCAGAAGATGGGTCGGCAGCTCGCTGGTCGGCCGGCCGCCCTCAACGAGTCCCCAGCGGATCCTGTAGTTTTCGCCCTTGTCGTCAATCTCGATGATGGCGAGGCAGGCCTCCGGATCTACCTTGATATTTCTGAAATATTTGCCGCTTCCGGTCACGAGGAAAAATTCTCCGGCAAGACCGGGAACCGTGGTGCCGATCGGCTGCCATGTCTGATTGTCATTCAGACGCTGGCGGATATCCTCGACCTCTTCCGGTTTCAGCCGGTAGGAGAGGTTGCCGCCGTTGCGCTCATGCCATCCCATCTGATAACCGTCATCAGCCATTTTGATAAAACCCTTCATAAATTTCGTATCAAGAATTTTCACTGCTTTTCCCTCCTTATCTGTTTACAGCCTGACTATACCACGGCAGAAACTTAAAATCAACATAAAACAACATTAATATGTTGATTTAGTTTGGATTATACCAAATATAAATGTTAGATTATGTTGCATTTGTGAAAAATTACCTGAAACGGTGCATCTCCGTCGGCCGTTCTCATCTGAAAGGCGGTGCATCTCCGCCGCTCATTCTCTTCTGAAAGGCGGCGCTGCGCCGGGGACAGGCGAAAGCGCGTCGGGGCCGGAAGTCCCCATGTGTGACAGCGGCTGGCAGAGAGTAACCGGCAGCATCCGACGGCCGCCGCATGCCGGCAGTTGCATCCGCGGAGAAATTTGCTTATAATCGGAGGAAAGTGTCGTAAGTCGGGAAGCAGCTATGGAAAGTATATATGGAGATCATCTGCCCGAGATGAACAAAGTGATGAGCTGTCTGGAAGACAGTGTCACGGAGATCCGGGGGCAGCTGAAGAAAAAATACGGAAGCGATCCTGTGGAGCATTGTCTCGCAAGGATCAAGTCGGAAGAGAGCATGAGAGAGAAGTGCAGACGGCGCGAAATTCCCGAAAATGAAGATTCGGCGCTGAATGTACTGACGGATGCCATCGGTCTTCGCGTAATCTGTGCCTTTGTGGAGGACGTCTATACGATCTGTGATGATCTGAAGGCACTGTCTTATGCGGAGGTCGTAAAAGAGAAGGATTATATCAGACATGCGAAGCCGAACGGATACAGAAGCTATCATATGATTCTGAAGGTCAGCGGCGGGAAGCTCGGCCTTTCGCGTGATTATTTCGCGGAGTTCCAGCTCAGAACCATATCCATGGATACCTGGGCGGCGCTGGAACATCATCTCAAATACAAGAAGAATCCGTCCGGCAATACGGAGCTTCTCATCAGAGAACTGAAGAGATGCGCTGATGAGCTGGCTGCGACGGATATGTCGATGCAGACGCTGCGCAACATGATCTACAGAGACGAGCTTCCGGAATAAACGGAAACGGAGTGTTGCTGAATTGAAGATTTTACTGGCAGAAGATACCAGAGATCTGAACCGTGCGGAGACAGCCGTGCTGACCATGCAGGGCTACGATGTGGATTCCGCCTTTGACGGGGAAGAAGCTCTGGCGTACATTGATAAAAACGGTTATGATGCCATCATCCTTGACATCATGATGCCGAAGAAGGACGGTATGCAGGTCCTTCAGGAACTCAGAGAGAGAAACGTCATGACGCCGGTGCTGATGCTGACGGCCAAGGCCGAGGTCGATGACCGCGTGGAGGGACTGGATGCCGGAGCGGATGACTATCTGACGAAGCCCTTCGCGATGAAGGAACTGATCGCCCGTGTGAAGGCGATGACGAGGAGAAGAACCAGCTACAGTGCGAAGGAGCTGTCATACGGCGACGTCGTGCTGAAGGCGGAGTCGCAGGAACTGACGTCGGAGAACACGGTCAGACTGTCTGTGAGAGAACTGGAACTGATGCAGACGCTGATGATGAACAGTGACAGAGCGCTGTCGACCGCTTACCTGCTGGAGCATGTCTGGGGAGACGGTGACGGACTTCCGGATGATGAGGAATCCAGGAAGGACACGGTCTGGCTGTATATAAACTATCTGAAAGGCAAGCTTGCCTACATCAATTCCGGTCTGGATATAGACGGTGAGCGGGGCGGCGAATTCAGACTCGTCATGAAGAACAGGACATGACAACAGAAGGCAGACAGGATATTTTAAGATACAATAATGAAAAGCCGGAGCTGCCATGAGCAGAACTTCGGGAAAGGGGACGAAAGTCATGAAATATGATTTTAAGATGATTGAGCCGAAATGGCAGAAGGCCTGGGAGGACAACAAGGCGTTCAGAGCCGTTGATTTTTCGAAAAAACCGAAGTGGTACGGACTGGTAGAGTTCCCGTATCCTTCAGGAGCGGGCATGCACGTCGGCCACATCAAGGCATATTCGAGCATCGAGGTACTTTCCAGAAAGCGCAGGATGCAGGGCTATAACGTCCTCTTCCCGATCGGATTTGATTCCTTCGGTCTGCCGGCGGAAAATTATGCGGTCAAGACCAACACCCATCCGCATGATATTACAGAGAAGAACATCGCTCATTTTTCCGAGCAGCTGAGAAAAGTCGGATTTTCCTTTGACTGGGACCGCTGCATCGCCACTTCCCACAAGGACTACTATAAGTGGACGCAGTGGATTTTTGAGAAGCTGTTCGAGCACGGACTGGTATTCCGTTCGAAGACGCTCGTCAATTACTGCCCGCACTGCAAAGTCGTTCTTTCCAATGAGGACTCCCAGGGCGGCAAGTGCGATATCTGCCACAGTGACGTCATCCAGCTTCCGAAAAACGTCTGGTTCCTCCGCATCACGCAATATGCGGATAAGCTCCTGGAAGGACTGGAGCACGTGGACTATCCGGAAAGCGTAAAGCAGCAGGAGATCACCTGGATCGGCAGGTCGACCGGTGCTTTTGTGAAGTTCCCGATCGCCGATACGGAAGAAAAACTTGAAGTTTACACGACACGCTGCGATACGCTCTACGGCGTGACCTTCATGGTCGTTGCACCGGAGCATCCGATCCTGGACAGATATAAGGACAGAATAAAGAACTGGGCTGCCGTCGAGGCTTACCGCGCGGAGTGCGCGAAGAAGACGGAGTTCGAGAGAACGCAGCTCGTCAAGGATAAGACCGGTGTAAAAATCGACGGCCTGACGGCAGTCAATCCGATAACCGGAAAGGCTGTGCCGCTGTTCATCGCGGATTACGTTATGATGGGATATGGCACCGGCGCGATCATGGGTGTGCCGGCACACGATCAGCGTGACTGGGATTTCGCCACAAAGTTCGGCATGGAAATCATCCCTGTCATCGAGGGCGGAGATGTCACGAAAGAAGCCTACACAGGCGACGGCAGGATGATCAACTCCGGTTTCCTCAACGGCAGCACGAACAAGAAGGATTCCATTGCGAAGATGCTGACCTACCTTGAGGAGAAGGGCATCGGTCACAGGGGCGTGCAGTACAAGATGAAGGACTGGGCGTTCAACCGCCAGAGATACTGGGGTGAGCCGATCCCGATCATCCACTGCCCGAACTGTGGCGATGTGCTTGTGCCCGAGGATGAACTTCCGCTGGAGCTTCCGCCGGTGAAGAATTTCGAGCCCGGCACGGACGGCGAGTCGCCTCTGGCCAAAATCCCGGAGTTCGTAAACTGCAAGTGTCCGAAATGCGGTGCCGACGCAAAGCGCGAGACCGATACGATGCCGCAGTGGGCCGGATCCTCGTGGTATTTCCTCCGCTTCTGCGATCCGCATAATGACAGGGCGTTCGCGGACAGGAAGAAAATCGATTACTGGATGCCCGTCGATCAGTACAACGGCGGCATGGAGCACGTGACGCGTCATATGCTCTATTCCAGATTCTGGCACCATTTCCTTTATGACATCGGACTGGTCAACACACCGGAGCCGTACGCGAAGAGAACCTACCAGGGCATGATTCTCGGCGCCGACGGCGAGAAGATGTCGAAGTCGAAGGGCAATGTGGTCGATCCGCTGGATATCGTCGACAAGTACGGCGCGGATGCGCTTCGTGTCTATGTGATGTTCATGGGTGATTACGGCAGCGCGGCGCCGTGGAACGATGAGTCGCTCCGCGGATGCAAGCGTTTCCTGGACCGTGTAGCCGGTCTGACGGATATCGCAACAGCGGACAAAGAGGATGCCGGCATTGAGACAGATCTTCACAAGACCATCAAGAAAGTCACCGAAGACATCGAGAACATGAAGTTCAACACCGCGATTGCGGCCATGATGGGTCTGATTAATGAGTTCTACAGGGCAGGCGCCATCACAAAGGATGATCTGATCTCCTTTGTCAAAATCCTCTCCCCGTTCGCACCGCATCTCTGCGAGGAAATCTGGCAGTATGAGGGCATGAACCCGGACGGAAAGACGTTCTGCACGCTGTCCTCCTGGCCGGAATACGACGAGGCGAAGACCGTCGAGGCTACGATAGAGGTCCCGGTACAGATCTGCGGAAAGCTCCGCGCCACGGTATCGGTGCCCGCCGACGCTGACG
>ONOC01000057.1 GCA_900319355.1 uncultured Eubacteriales bacterium
ATACTGTATAAGTCCACGCGTCGCTTCGCACTGCGTGCTTTCGCGTCGCTACAGGCATTCGCATTCTCGCGATGCTTCGCATCGCTCCATGCTCATACCCGTTATCGTCGCAAAGCCACAGTCGGCCTTGCGCACCCTTCGGGTGTGCAGTCCGCCTCTGGCGTGCGACGGACTTATACAGTAAAACATAGTTGACAACTGGGATAACTGGGATTATAATCTGCTCATATTAATCACATAAACACAGTAGGAAATGTAAGAATAAAGAAAACGGCAGAAGGAGACGGCTATGGCATACGATAATATCAGCACGGAAGTGATTCATGGCGGCATTTCACTGGATGAGTATACGGGATCTGTCAATGTTCCCGTTTATCTGACATCGACATTCAAGCAGGACGGCCTCGGCAAAAGAAGACGCGGTTATGAATATGCAAGAACCGGCAATCCGACCCGTGAGGCGCTGGAAAAGCTGATAGCAGAGCTTGACGGCGGCGTGGCGGGATTTGCCTTTGCCTCCGGCCTTGCGGCAATCGATGCTGCGCTGAGCCTGTTTCATGAGGGCGACGAGATCCTGACCTCTGAGAATGTCTATGGCGGAACTTTCCGGATTCTTGATCAGGTGTTCAGTCATTTCGGCATCACCGGCAGGATGGCGCATACGGAAGATCCGGCAAAGTTTGAGACGGAAATCTCAGAGAAGACAAAGGCGGTGCTGATCGAAAGTCCTGCCAATCCGCTGATGAGTATCACGGACATCCGTGCCATCGCGGATGTTGCTCATGCACACGGCCTTACGGTCATTGTGGACAATACCTTTATGACGCCGTATCTGCAGAAGCCGGTTGAGCTCGGCGCGGACATCGTAGTCTACAGCGCAACGAAATATCTGGCCGGTCACAGCGATCTGGTAGCCGGACTGGTGGTGGTTACCACAGAGGAGCTGAAGGAAAGGATTGCTTTCCTGCAGAACTCGATCGGTGCGGTTCTGCCGCCGTTTGATTCCTGGCTTCTGATCCGCGGCATCAAGACACTGAGTGTCAGACTGGACCGCCATGTGTCGAACGCTGAAAAAATCGCTGACTGGCTTGTGGCAAATCCCGGCGTAAAGAAGGTGTACTATCCGGGTCTGAAGGACAGTGCGGGATATGAGATCAACAGGAAGCAGGCGAAGAACGGCGGCGCCATGATGTCCTTTGAACTTACGCCGGATCACGACATAGAGAAATTCTTTGAGAGCCTGAAACTGGTGATGCTGGCGGAGTCACTCGGCGGCGTGGAGTCGCTGATCTGCCATCCGGCGAGCATGACACATGCATCGATCCCGAAAGACATCCGCGAAAAGGTCGGCATCACGGATCAGCTGATCCGCCTGTCGCCGGGCATTGAAGATGTGAACGACATTATCGCCGATCTGGATCAGGCCATCCAGGCCAGCAGAATCTGAGGAAAAAGAAAAAGGGCGGATGTCCCTTCTGAGAGGAATCCGCTCTGATATGAAGACCGGCCGGATTTTCAGTGCGTGCCGGAACGACAGGGAGGATAAGGATGGCAGATTATATCAATGATCTTCATGAGCTGATCGGCAATACGCCCATGCTGAAGCTGCATCATATTGAAGGCATCAGAGAAGGCGTAAATATTTTCGCCAAGCTGGAATACTGGAATCCGACAGGAAGTGTGAAGGACCGCACCGGTAAATATATGGTGGAAGCGGCCGAGAAGAACGGAACGCTGAAACCGGGAGGAACCATTATTGAGGGAACTGCGGGCAACACAGGACTCGGCATCGCCTTTGCGGCAATGAACAAAGGCTATCATGTGATTTTTGTTGTGCCGACAAAGTTCTCAGAGGAAAAGCAGACACTGATGCGTGCACTCGGTGCCACCATCATCAATACGCCCCGTGAGAAGGGGATGCTCGGGGCCGTTGCGAAGGCCAATGAGCTTCATGCGTCCATTCCGGACTCGGTCATGATGGGGCAGTTCACAAATCCGGCCAACCCTCAGGCGCACTATGAGACGACCGGAAGAGAGATTTATGATCAGCTCGACGGTCAGATCGATTATTTTGTCGCCGGCGCCGGCAGCGGCGGCACCTATACGGGCATTATGAAATATCTGAAGGAGAAAAATCCGAATATCCGCGGCGTCCTTGCCGATCCGGTCGGTTCCACGATCGGCGGCGGTACGCACGGAGATTACAATATCGAGGGAATCGGCAACGATTTTGTGCCGGAGACCATGGATCTGAAACTGGTGGATCAGGTCATCAAAGTCAATGATGACGAGGCATGGGCAAATTCCAGAGAGCTCTGCAGCCATGAGGGCGTCATCGTCGGCTCCTCCTCCGGAGCGGCGCTTGCTGCCGCCCGGAAACTGGCCGCGGAAACAGATCACGGCAATATCGTGACACTTTTCCCGGACCGCGGAGACCGCTATTTCAGCTCTCATCTGTATGCGGAATCGTAAATTCCTGAGCAGAGGTGAGATTTCAGACAAGAAGCGGCAGGAAAACCTTAGCCAGTCCGAGGAAGATGAAAAATCCGAGGACATCTGTCGCCGTGGTAACAAAAATCGACGAGGACACCGCCGGGTCGGCATGACATCTGTCCAGAATCAGAGGAATCAGGAATCCGAAGAAAGAGGACACCAGCATATTGCCGATCATGGCGATGAATGCGATAACACCGAGCCATATGCTGCCATACATGAAGGTGACGACGGTGCCGGTCACAAGACCGGTGGCAGCGCCGTCAATCAGACCGAGCAGCAGCTCCTTGAAAAACGGTTTGCGATATTCCTTCGCAGACCGTTTTTTCTGTGCAATCTGGCGGACCAGGATGGAAAGTGTCTGGGTGCCGGCATTGCCGCCCATGCCGCTGATGATGGTCATGATGGCGGAAAGCGCGACCACCTGTTCAATCGTGCTCTCAAACAATTTAACGGTGAAGGAAGCAAGAAAGGCGGTCAGCAGGTTGATCATCAGCCACGGCAGCCGCAGACGGATCGATTCACCGAGCGTGGTATCCAGATTTTCTTCCTTCGATACGCCGGCAAGTTCGAGGATATCCTCATTGTACTCGTCGACAATGACATCGATAACATCATCGACGGTGACAACGCCGAGGATCTGCATGGTCGGGCTGACAACCGGAATGGAATTCAGGTCGTACCGGGACACAAGCCGTGCAACCTCCTCCTGGTCAGTTTCCGGTTTGACCGAGATGACACGGTCATCCATGATCTCGCTGAGGCGTCGTCCTTTCGGTGCCGCCAGGATCTGCCTTAAATCGGCATAGCCGATCAGACAGCCTTTGGCGTCCACCACGTAGACTGTCTCGATGTCTTCTGTTTTCGGGCCGATCTGCTTGATTTTGTCAAGAGCGTATTCTGCCGTATAATCCCGTTTCAGAGCAATATAGGCCGTTGTCATCAGTCCGCCGGCAGATTCCTCCGGATACTGCAGCAGTTTCGTGATAATCTGCCGGTCATCTGTTTTCATCAGATTGATGACTTCCTTGCGGCGTCCGATCGGGAAGTCACTGAGCATATCAACGATATCATCCTTCTGCATATAGCCGAACGCTGTCAGCAGGCGACGGTTATCCAGCGCATGGGCAATCCGGATCCGTTCATCGTCCTCGGCATTCTCCATAGTGCCCGCAAGTTCGTCGTCATCCATGAGAGGCGTGAGCTTCCGGAGCTCTTCATCGTCGAGGTCTTCTACAAGGAGCGCGAAATCGATCGGCTCCACATCGTCATATAAGGCGGAGAGGGCCTGGCTGTCCTGCTGATCAATAATGTCACGCAGCTGTCGGAGATGCAGGGATTTTCTGTCTTCAGCATTAAACTGGTCCTGATCGGGCGTTACATTTTCTGTTTCATCCATAAGGTGCACCTCCTTTTTTTCAGCGTACCCAGTATAACAGTTTCGGGGAAAAGCGAAAACCTCCTTTCGTTAATTCTGTGTATACGATTTCAGAGCCGTGAGATACCGGGAGTCCGGACGGGGCGGCCGTGCACATGCGGCCGGTTCGTGGTATGGTATATCAGGACTGTTATGAAGGAAACGTTCTGCCGGAAACAGAAAGGGCAGGACGACAGCGGAAACCGGAATCCGGAATCCGCAGATAAACGGGAGGACATAAGAGCATTGGATGAGATGATGGCTGATCAGAGGAGAACGCTTCCGGAAACGCGGAAAAACGGCACGGTCCTGGAGAAAATGAGAAATATACTGCACAATGAGATCATGCCGGGAGAGAAGCATCTGCGGGAAGAATCTCTCGAGGAGGGGAAAGCGCTGCGGAAGAAGGTCAGGCGGTCATCCTTCGCGGAATGGATGGTGCAGGAGGGAAGAACACAGCCGCTCGAGATCCTGGAAGAACAGGAAAAGGACAGGGTGAGCGAACTCCTCCCGATCCGTCACGCCCGTATGAAGGAATCGGCGTTTGCCTATTACCGGGGCACGGCGGCTGTGATGGCAGCCGATCTCGCGACGAAACCTGTGACAGGCATTATGGTTCAGGCCTGCGGTGATGCGCATATCGGAAATTTCGGCGTGTTCGGCACCGGCGAAAGCCGCTACGTGCTGGACATCAATGATTTTGATGAGACGTATCCGGGTCCGTGGGAGTGGGATGTCCTGAGACTGGCGGCGAGTGTGGAAATCTGCGGAAGGTACCGGGGATTCCCTGAGGAAACGGTGAAAACAGCGGTGATGAATGCCCTGAATGCATATCACGATGCCATGACGGCTTTTTCAGGAATGGGTACCATGGAAGTATGGTACAGCCATCTGGATGTGGAAGCGCTGCTTTCGGAGCATCAGAAGGTGATTTCGGGTGACAACCGGAAGATGATTCACCGGGTTGTTTCCGAGGCTTCCTCAAAAAACAGCTTCCGCGCCGTGCACAAGTGGACGGAGACGGTTGACGGGCGCCTGCAGATCAGGAGCATTCCTCCGATTCTCGTTCCGTTTCGCGATCTGGCAAAGGATAAGCAGAACCCGGAGCGGATGAAGAAGCTGCTGAAGGTCATTATGGAGCAGTACCGTCTTTCGCTTCCCCGGGAAATGCGTAACCTGATTGATCAGTACACACCGGTGGATTTTGCCGGCAAGGTTGTCGGCGTGGGAAGCGTCGGTACACGGTCGATGATCGTTGTTCTCGAGGGGTGCTCCATTGAGGATCCTCTGGTACTGCAGATCAAGGAGGCCGGAAAGTCAGTTCTTGCACCATATGTGAAGGCTTTGCCTGAGGGCGGCTTTGTCTATGCGGGTAAGAAAACGCCGGAACAGGAAGCAGGACATACGGCAGCAGACGGAGAAACCGGCGGGACCGGGGAGACATTGCCTGCTGTTCCGATGAAAGCGGGCACGCAGGGTTCTGCCGTCGGCGGTCTCATGGCACATGCGGAAAAACTGGCCGTCAGCACCGGACTGCCTGCCGGACATGTGGAAAAAATCGCGGCGCATGCGAAAAAACTGGCCGCCGGCGCGGAGAGATTCGCAGAGAATAACGGACGGCGCGTGGTCAGCGGGCAGAAAGCCATTCAGACGGCAGGAGATCTTCTGCTCGGGTGGCTGAGCGCGCCTGATCTGGATGGAAAAATACGTGATTTTTACGTGCGTCAGCTCTGGAATAACAAGGGAACGATCAATCTGGAAACCGTATCCGCAGAGAATCTCGAGTGGCTGGCCGGCATCTGCGGCTGGGTTCTTGCACACGCCCATGCGAGAACAGGTAACCGGCATGCGATTGCCGGATACCTGGGCAGGGGCAGAAAATTTGAAGAGGCAGCGGCGGAATTTGCCGCAAAGTACGCCGATCAGAACGAAAAGGATTATGAGGTCTATGTTCAGAATGTCAGGAAATGAAAGTACCCCAGAACAGGGAAAAAGCAGGAAAACACCGGAGACATTCTGGACGACGGGCACCGTTGTCTTTATCGCGGCTTTCATCAGCTGCTTTCTGTGGGGCTCGGCCTCGCCGTGTATTAGAACGGGCTACGGGCTTTTCGGTATTGACGGGGACGATACACCGTCGAGAATCCTGTTTGCCGGTGTACGCTTCACCATTGCAGGCCTGATGGTCATCGCCTTCGACAGCATCAGAAAAAGACGTTTTTCCATGCCGAAGCGGACATCGGTTCCTGATGTGCTGATCCTCATGTGTTTTCAGACGGTCCTTCAGTATATTTTTTACTACTCAGGCGTTGCCCACACGACCTCCGTCAGGGTGTCGCTGATCACGGCATCGGGCACCTTTTTCTCTATTTTCATGGCGGTGGCGGTTTTTCATTTCGAGAAGCTGAATGCGGTAAAAATCGCCGGAGCGGTGCTCGGTTTTGCCGGCGTGGCCGTAATGATGACGGGAGGTTCGCCCATTGCCGGTCCGGTGACGTTTTCCGGAGAAGGGTGTGTGATCATGGCGGCTCTGGCGGGCTCCGTGGCCGGCAACCTGACCAAGATTTTTTCGAGGCATGAGGACCCGGTTGTGCTGAGCGGCTGGCAGTTCCTTCTCGGGGGAATTGTCATGTGCGCCGTCGGCGGTGCCTCCGGCGGGAGAATGGCGCCTTCGGGTGCGGGAGCAGTCATTCTGCTTCTCTATATGGGCTTTATTTCTGCCGGGGCCTATACGCTCTGGAGCGTTCTTCTCCGCTACAATGATGTCAGCAGGATCACAATCCTCGGATTCATGAATCCCGTGATCGGCGTACTGCTGTCCGCTGTCATTCTCGATGAGGGCAGGGAAGCGTTCAGCCTGCGGACAGCCGCAGCCCTTCTGCTGGTGTCTTTCGGTATCATCATTTCCTCCGGCAGGACAGGGAAAAAACAGAGATCATATCCGGCGGAATGACAGATTTTTCAATGGAACCCGTGCCGGAAAAATGGTATGATTTAGGGGCAGAAATTTTTATCTGTCTGCGGGCAGATGACATGAAGTTAAGGAGGGCATACATCATGGCTATTGATCCAAAGAAACTGGCAGGAACAAAGACGGAGAAGAATCTTCAGGAAGCGTTCGCCGGAGAGTCACAGGCAAGAAATAAGTATACGTATTTTGCCTCTGTGGCCAAAAAAGCGGGATATGAGCAGATCGCGGCATTATTCCTGAAGACGGCGGATAATGAAAAAGAGCACGCGAAGCTCTGGTTCAAGGCACTCGGCGGCATCGGAACGGTTGAGGAGAACCTGGAGGCTGCAGCAGCCGGCGAGAATTACGAGTGGACGGATATGTATGACAGAATGGCAAAGGAAGCCGATGAAGAGGGCTTTACGGAGCTTGCAGAGCAGTTCCGCGGCGTCGCAGCCATTGAGAAAACCCATGAGGAGAGATACCGCAGACTTCTTGACAATGTAAAGAAGGGCGAAGTGTTCGAAAAAGGCGGCGTAAAGGTATGGGAGTGCCGTAACTGCGGTCATATCGTAGTCGGCACCGGTGCGCCGGAGGTATGCCCGGTATGCCATCATCCGCAGAGCTATTTTGAAGTCAGAGCAGAGAATTACTGATTAAACCGTCGACACGCAGGGAAATATCCTGATCAGGCGATGCGGGGCGTCGCGGCACATGTGCGCCGCGGCGCCTTATTTCGTGTGGCTTTTTGTTGAATCCTGCGAAAAAGAATGTTGTTTTATGATCGAAAACGGGGAAAACTGTTGTCGAATCGCTCAACATACGCTATAATAATTCTGATTTTGTGAGAGAAGATAAAGTCTGTGCGTCCTGTCCTGATCATGGCGGGCGCGCGGTTTCAGGAGTCTGACATGGCAAAGAGATCAAAAAGATTTGAGGTCCTCGATCAGCGTCCCGTCAATAAGGACGGATACATTAATGAATGGCCGGAGATGGGCTTTGTGGCGATGCACAGCCCCTATGATCCGAAGCCTTCTATCAGAATAGAAAACGGAAAGATTGTTGAGCTCGACGGCAAACAGGCATCCGAGTACGATTTTCTGGATCAGTTTATCGCCGATTATGCGATCAATAAAGAACAGGCGCCGGTATCCATGGCGATGTCCAATGTAGAGATTGCAAGAAAAATCGTCGACATCGATACCCCGAGAAAAGAAGTCCTGAAAATCATCTCCGGTATTACACCGGCCAAGATGGTTGAGGTGATCAATGAGCTGAACGTCGTTGAGCTCATGATGGGCATGCAGAAAATCCGTGCGAGAAAGCGCCCCGGCAACCAGGCACATATTACGAACCTGAAGGATGACCCGGTGCAGATCGCGGCAGACGCCGCTGAGGGCGCGCTGAGGGGATTTGCCGAGGAAGAGACGACGATGGGCGTGGCAAGGTATGCGCCGCTGGATGCGATGGGGCTTCTGATCGGTTCCCAGGTCGGCCGCCCGGGCGTGCTGACGCAGTGTTCGTCAGAGGAAGCGACGGAGCTTGAACTCGGTATCAGAGGACTGACCACCTATGCGGAGACACTTTCCGTGTACGGCACGGAAAAGGTTTTCATTGACGGTGATGACACGCCGTATTCCAAGGCGTTCCTGAACTCCGCCTATGCTTCGCGGGGACTGAAAGTCCGTTTTACCTCAGGTTCCGGTTCCGAGGTTCTGATGGGCTCATCGGAGATGAAGTCGATGCTTTATCTCGAGTGCCGCTGCCTGTATGTAACCAAGGTCTGCGGAAGTCAGGGTATTCAGAACGGATCTGTGAGCTGTATCGGTATTCCGGGATCCGTGCCGGCAGGTATCCGCGAGGTGATCGGAGAAAATCTGGTGGCGGCGCTGCTCGGACTCGAATGCGCATCATCCAACGATCAGAGCTTTTCCAATTCCGATATGCGTCGTACCGCGAGAACTATGCTGGAATTTCTTCCGGGCACTGATTTTATTTTCTCGGGCTACGCGGCAGAACCGAACTATGACAACATGTTCGCCGGGTCGAATTTCGACGCCGAGGATTTTGATGATTACAACGTCTTCCAGAGAGATATGCAGGTGGACGGCGGACTCCGTCCGGTCAAGGAAGAGGACGTGATCTATGTGAGAAACAAGGCGGCAAGGGCCGTGCAGGCTGTATTCCGCCAGCTGGGTCTTGCGGAAGTCACGGACGAGCAGGTGGAAGCCATCACCTATGCGCACGGCAGCAAGGATACGCTGCCCCGTGACGTGGCTGCGGATCTGATGTCGGCGGAAGATGTCATGAAGAGAGGCATCACCGGTGTCGATGTGGTGCGTGCGCTTCAGGAGACCGGTTTCAGCGATGTGGCGAAGAGCGTTCTGTCCATGCTGGAGCAGCGTGTGGTCGGAGACTATATGCAGACAGCGGCGATTCTGGATCATGAATTCCATGTCATGTCCGGTGTGAATACGCCGAATGACTATCTTGGCCCCGGCACAGGATACCGTGTGGAAGGAAAGCGATGGGAGGAGATCAAGAGAATTCCTCACCGTATCAATCCGATGGATATCTGACGGAACATTCTTCTGGAGGAGATTATGCAGGTTTCTGATGATTTAGTGAAACAGATTACAGAGCAGGTCATGCGCGCACTGCGTGCGCAGGAACCGGAAAGCCGGGAGGGGACCGGCCGGAAGGAAAACGGTCTGACCGGTTCAGGCAATGTGCCGAATACCCTGTTCAAAATGGATGCGGCCCGTCATGTACGTCAGGTAATCAGCGGAGAGCTGGGAGATGACGACGTTCCGTCGATGGCCGGCAGAAAAAGAATTAATGAAAGACGGACTGACTACTCCGGCTATCCCCGTGCGGCAAAGGGCACGGATCCGAAGGAAGTCGTGATCGGCGTCGGCGCCGCTTTTCAGAGAGAGATAAAGAAGACCATCTCCGGCATACCGCTGGAGGAGGTGCTGTCCAATGTCCGCGCCGGGATCGAGGAGGAAGGCATGACCTCCCGTGTGGTCAAAATTCTTGACACCTCCGATGTCGGCTTCATGGCGCTGGAGGCAGCGAAGCTTTCAGGGTCGGGTATCGGCATCGGCATTCAGTCCAAGGGTACTACGGTAATCAGTCAGAAGGATCTGTATCCGCTTTCGAATCTGGAGCTGTTCCCGCAGGCACCGCTGATGACGCGTGAGACTTACCGCCGGATCGGACAGAATGCGGCGAGATATGTCAAGGGAGAAAACGTGACACCGATTCCTTCCGTCAACGATCCGATGGTCCGCCCGAAATTCCAGGTAAAGGCCGCCATCATGCATATCACGGAGACGGAACAGCTGGATCCGGAACTGAAGGCAGTGGAGTGGAACGGCTGAAAGAATGCCGCCGTCCGATACAGATAGTGATAAAGGTACAGCAGGAAAGGGCAGGAGAACTGTCATGAGATATCCCTTAGGTGAATATGAAAGAGACCAGATCCGCTCCAAAACAGGGAAGAAGCTGGACGAGCTGACGCTGGATGAAGTAATGAAGGGCCATGTGTCCTCCGATGATATCAAGATCTCCCCGGAGACGCTGAAAGCGCAGGGGGAGGTAGCGGAGCAGAACGGCAATCCGCAGATGAAGCTGAATTTTGAGCGCGCGGCTGAGCTGACGGCCGTGCCAGATGATATTATTCTCAAGATGTACGACAAGCTCAGACCGAACCGCGCAACAAAGCAGGAACTGCTGTCCATGGCAGATGAGCTGGAGCAGACATACCATGCGCCGACATGTGCCGGGCTCGTACGCGAAGCGGCGGAAGTATATGAAAGACGCGGCATCCTGCTGAACTGAGGCCGTCACAGGCGGTTTTCTGATGTACGGACATGCGCAGAAGGTACGCGTGACCGGCAGACATGAAGGAGTATGAAGCTGCCGTCAGGCAGAGAGAAGAGGATCCTGGAAATTGATTGTCGCAGGCGTTGATATAGGAAACAGCACAACAGAAGTATGCCTTGGAGATGTGAGGGAGGGGACGCCGGTCCGCTTCCTTTCCGGCGCGTCTGTGACGACGACAGGAACGAAGGGAACACTGGCAAATGTGCATGGCATCCGCTCCGCACTTCAGCAGGCGGCTGCCCGGGCAGATCTGTCGCTGTCCGACATCGGGGAGATCCGTCTCAATGAGGCGGCCCCTGTCATCGGTGATACGGCGATGGAAACCCTGACGGAGACCATCATCACGGATTCATCCATGATCGGTCATGATCCCTCAACCCCCGCGGGTGCGGGGCAGGCGGCAGGCGAGCTGCTTGACATCGAGAAGATTGACAGGGCGGTAAGTGGAAAGCCCTATATCCTTTTTTCTTCAGCGGCACACGGATACGAAGAGGTGTCCGGCATCATTAACCGGGAGTCCGGAAGAATCGATATCGTCGGCGCCATTCTTCAGGCTGATGAGGCGGTGCTCACGGAGAACCGTCTGAAGAAAAAAATCCCCATCGTCGATGAGGTCCGCAGAATTGACAAGGTACCGGACGGAAAGCCGGCGGCGATTGAAGTGGCGCTGCCGGGAGAGACCATCCGCATGCTTTCCAATCCATACGGGATTGCGACGCTTCTGGAGCTGAATCCTGAAGAAACAAAAACCGTCACGCCAATCGCCAGAAGCCTGATCGGCAACAGAAGCGCCGTGGTGATCCGGACGCCGAACGGCGATGTGCGGGAGAATGTGCTTCCGGCAGGAGAGATTCATCTGGAGGCGGAGCATCCGGCAACGATCAGCCTCGATGAAGGGGCGGACCGGATTATGAAGACCGTGGAGGAAGCGGGAGAAATCCGCGATATCACGGGCCAGTCGGATACGAATGTAGGACAGATGCTGATCCGGATCCGCCAGGGTATGAGCTCTGTGAGCGGGGAGGATAAGGATGAGATCAGAATCACGGATATTCTCGCCGTGGATACAATGGCGCCTGTTCTGATCTCCGGTGCCCTTGCGGGAGAGACCTGTCTGGAGAAGGCCGTCGGCATTGCAGCCATGGTCAGAACCCGGCAGCTTCCGATGCGTGAGATCGCTGCGGAGCTTCACCGGGAAATGGGCATGAACGTCGTTGTCGCTGGCGTGGAGGCCGTGATGGCAAGTCTCGGCGCACTGACCACACCGGGGGCTGCCGTTCCTATGGCAATCCTGGATATGGGCGGAGGCTCCACCGATGCCGCTATCATCTACGGCGACGGCCGCGTCGAGAGAACCCATCAGGCCGGTGCCGGAGAACTGGTCACCATGCTGATTCAGACGGAACTCGGCCTTTCCTCAAGAGAGATGGCGGAGCAGATCAAGCGTTACCCTCTTGCCAAAGTAGAAAGTCTCTTCCATATGAGGATGGAAGACGGTTCGATGCATTTCGTGCAGGAAGCGATAGACCCGAGATTCTACGGGCGGGTGGTGCTCCTGACGCCGGACGGACTGATCCGCGTGGAGAAGGAGATTCCCATGGAAAAAATCGCCGATGTGCGCCGGGGAGCCAAGAGAAAGGTGACGCCCGGGGGAGCAGTCAGCCGCCATAAGCGATACAACACCGACCATAGCGTCAAATCAAACAAATCCGAAGGATTTGCACCGCCATTCTCCATTCTCCATTTTCAATTCTCAATTCATCGTCAGCCCTACTCCATCCCCCTCACCCCCCGCTCGATCTCGGCCATGTACTCGTCCCGGTGTTCCTCGAAGGC
>ONOC01000058.1 GCA_900319355.1 uncultured Eubacteriales bacterium
AGGCGGCGCTGCGGAACGCGCCTGCTGACGCAGGCTTGAACGGGTCCTCGCGCTTATCGCCTTATCAGGTTCGACTGACCGGGAGATACATCGGCTCTGTGAAGTCGCTCGAAGGGCAACGGCATCCGACTCCTGATTCGCGGCGCTTCAGCCTAATGTGCTTCGTACCAGCTGCTGCCGGACTCGACGTCGACTTCCATCCTGACGGCGAGATCCGTGGCTCCGGTCATTTCTTCTTCCAGGATTTTCTTTACTTCTTCCGCTTCCTCCTCCGGCGCCTCGATCAGAAGCTCATCGTGCACCTGAAGGATCAGACGGGCTTTCAGACCGGACCGCATCAGACGGTCGTGTACGCGGTTCATCGCGATCTTGATGATATCGGCCGCTGTGCCCTGAATGGGCGCATTCTTTGCGACGCGCTCGCCGAACTGCCTCTGCATGAAGTTTGAGGACTTCAGCTCCGGCATCGGACGGCGTCTGCCGTAATAGGTGACGGAATAGCCGTTTTTCTTCGCTGACGCCACCAGGCCCTCGAGATAGCCCCGGATGCCCGGATAGGTTTCATAATACGAATCTATGTACTCCGACGCCTCTTCTCTCGAGATGTCGAGATCCTGTGAGAGACCGTACGCGCTGATGCCGTAGACAATGCCGAAGTTTACTGCCTTCGCGCGCCGTCTCATAAGCGGTGTGACCTCATCGAACGGCACATGGAAAACCTGCGACGCCGTGATTCTGTGAATATCCTTCGCTTCCCTGTAGGCACTGATCAGTTTCTCATCACCGGACAGCGATGCCAGCACACGGAGTTCGATCTGTGAGTAATCGGCGTCGATGTAGACGCAGCCGTCCGCCGGTACAAAAATCTTCCGGAGCTGTTTCCCGAGTTCGACGCGGACAGGAATGTTCTGCAGATTCGGCTCGGTGCTGCTGATCCGGCCCGTCGCCGTGATCGTCTGATTGAAGGTCGTGTGGATTCTGCCGTCGTCGGCGATTTCGCCGGCAAGTCCGTCCGCATAGGTGGACTTCAGCTTTGTCAGCTGCCGGTATTCCAGAATATCTCTGACCACCGGATAATCGGGCGCCAGCTTTTCCAGCACGTCTGCCGCTGTCGACCAGCCGGTTTTCGTCTTCTTGCCGCCCGGCAGTTTCAGGTTCTCGAAAAGCACCGTCCCGAGCTGCTTCGGCGAATTGATATTGAATTCTTCATGCGCCTCCTCATAGATGCGTTTTTCCGTCTCTGCGATGCCCGCCGCCAGCTTTTCTCCGTAGGCCGAAAGTTCTTCCGGCAGCACGCGCATGCCGATTCTCTCCATGTCCCGCATGGTAAAAATCAGCGGCATCTCTGTCTCGCGGAACAGGCGGTCCATGCCCTCAGCTGCCAGTTCCTTTTCCATCGGTTCTGCCGAAAGCAGTGCCGTTACGGCGGCATATCCTGCGAATTCGGATGCCTGTGCCTCTGTCATTTTCTGCGGGGAAGGAATTTTCTTTGACTGAAAAATTTCCTCCGGCGTCCTGATTTCCAGTGCCGGTGCAAAGGCCGCTGCCACAGCGTCGTACCCGTAATTTCCGCCGAGCGGATTCAGAAGATACGCTGCAATACCCGCATCGAAGAACTTTGCAGAATCTTCAGCGGCAATACCGCTCCCCACCGGTCCCGCAGCCCGGAGCTGCTCCTTGATGTCGAAGGCCGCAATGCTTTTCACCTGATCCGAAGCCATGGCATCCTGCAGCGCGCGGCGGATATCCTGAGCACTTATGCCATGGTCTTCTTCTGCATTCCTGCTTTCATGATGATCATTCTCGTCTGCGGCAGCTTCACTGTTCTTACCACCGGCATAAGCACTGTTTTCTGTCCCGGTCGCAGCAGCTTCACTGTTCTCACCGCCGGCATAAGCACTGTTTTCTGTTCCGGCCGCAGCAGCTTCGCTGTTCTCACCACCGGCATAAGCACTGCTTTCAGTTCCGGCGGCAGCATTCAGATAAAACACCTCAGTTTCTGAAAACGCTACACCGGCGCCGGCGATTTCCGCCCGCTGTGATTTCTTATCAAATGAGGAGAGGATGTAAAGGCCGTATGACGGCGCTTCTTTCATCCTGGCGAAGATTTTTTCTGCCGCTTCTCTGTCCCGGATCACGCGGATTTCGAGCTTCTTTTCCCCTCCGTCCGCTTTGTCCGTCTTCTGATAAAGGGCGAGATAGCGTTTCAGGCCGAGCTCTTTGAAATAGACATAGGCTTCCGGCGTAAACAGGTTTCCGAGCCTTGCCCTGTCCCAGTCCAGATCCACAGGGCTGTCCGTGTTGATCGTCGCCAGTGTTCTGGAAAGCACTGCCAGATCCCAGTGATCGCGGAAAGCCGCCTGTACGCGCGCCGGTTTCAGCTCCTCCAGGTGATCATGTGCATTCTCCGCCGTCCCGTATGTCTGCAGAAGCTTCTTCGCCGTAACCTTGCCCACACCCGGAAGTCCCGGAATGTTGTCGGAGGAATCACCTTCCAGTGCTTTGATCTCGATCACCTGCGCCGGCGTGATGCCGTACTCTGCCATCACATCATCCTCGTAATACGCCAGCATCGAGGACTGGCCGCCCTTCGTCTTCGGAAGCAGGATTTTTGTATGCTTTGTCGCGAGCTGAAGCAGATCGCGGTCGCCTGAGAGGATCGTGCAGTCGATATCCTTCTTCTCCGCCTTCCGGGAAAGCGTGCCGAGGATGTCGTCCGCCTCATAGCCCTCCTTCGTCACCACAGGCACACCCATGGCCACGAGAATCTCGCGGATCAGCGGAATCTGCTCCCTCAGTTCCTCCGGCATCGGATGACGCGTTCCCTTGTACGCCGCATACATCTGGTGACGGAACGTCGGCGCATGTTCATCAAAAGCCACCGCGAGATACTGCGGGTCCTCCATCTTCAGTACCTCGGTGAGAATATTCAGGAAACCCAGTATGGCGCCCGTGTGCCGTCCGTCCGCACTCGTAAAATCCGGGAGCGCATAGTATGCACGGTTCATCATGCTGTGTCCGTCTATCATCAGAATTTTCCCGCTCATGTCGAATCTCCTTACCTTATCTGAAGGGTATATCTCAACCGCTTCTTCACGACACCAGGCACATCTCATGCTGCCTCTCCGGATCATCCGGAAGTATATATCAGTCTGAAATGCCGTAGTTACCCTGTATACACTGCGGAGCTGTTGTCACACGGCCTGAAAGCGCAGACGCGGCATTCCCTGCCTCTTACATCAGGGATTCCAGGAACACCGTGATCCGGAAGATCCCCGTGAGGTCCAGGATCAGCAGCGCCGCCAGTATGACGGTGATGATGATGATGGCCGTGCGGAAACGGCGCATCTTCCTTCTGCGCAGCAGGGCCGCCGTGTTGTCACGGATATCCTGCTGCAGAAGCGGCCTCAGATTGAACGATCCCTCCTCGTTGGTGTTGAGATAATGGATCGTTTTCTCAATCATGAAATCGGTCTCCAGTTCCTCGGCGCAGTGCGTGCAGTCCCGGATATGATGCAGGAATGCCGCCAGCTCTCTGTCCGTGAGCGTGCCCTTCAGATAACCCGGCATCATCTGCCGGGCCTCTTCGCAGCTGATGGGTTTGCTCCGTTCTATATAATTTTTCCTGCTCATGAAAAAATCTCCTTCAGGAATCTCGACGGCGCCGCCGCCTTGTCAAACCGCGTCCGGACCGTGAAGAGGCACAGATTTTTCCGCGCTCTCGTCATGCCGACGTACAGCATGCGCCGCTCTTCTTCGAGGTCTTCGTGCAGCTTCGCCTTCTGATAGGGAATGACGCCCTCATTGACGTCGAGAATATAGACGTCATCGTACTCCATGCCTTTCGATGCATGCAGTGTGGAAATCGTCACGCTGTCGCGGTCCGTGTCCTCCTGCCGGCGCGACGCCAGTCGCTCACGGAATTTTTCAATGGATTCCTTCCAGTCGGCGTACGTCCTGTAATTCCTCGCGCTCTCGGTCAGCTCATCCAGCACCCTGACAAGGTCGTCCTCCGGGATGCCGCGCTCCTTCGCATAGGCGCACACATATGACTCATAGCCGATCTCCTGCCGGATGAAGGTGATCGCACCGTACGGCGCAAGGTTCCCGATCATCAGGACCTCATCCTCCAGCGTCTGCACCCTGCGGCACATCCAGTCTTTATCCTCGTAGTAGCTGTACAGTTTCTGAAAAGGCACATTCGAGTCATAAAACGCATCTCTGGAAAAGTACCGGTTCGGCTTATTGTAGATTCGTAAAAAATCTGACCGTTTCCGGCTCCCCGCGCCGAGCTCCATGTACGCCAGCACATCCTGAGCGATCCAGTGATCGAACACGCAGGGAATCACATCTCCGATCCGGAACGGGATGCCGGCGGACATCATCTGTTCCACCGCCTGCCGGCAGCCTGAATTCGTGCGCGAGAGCACCGCCATCTCACGGTAGGACGTTCCGCCTGCGTGCGCTTTCCTGATGGCGTCCGTCAGGTGACGGCATTCCTGCTGCGTATTTTCAAACGTCTCGTGTCTCACCGGCGGCCCTGCCTCACGGCATGGCTGAATGTTCTTCGGAAAACGCTCCCTGTTGTGGCAGATCAGCTTTCCCGCCGCCGAGATGATCTGCGGCGTGCTCCGGTAATTGACATCCAGCGTCACCGTCTCCGCTTCCGGATAATCCTTCGGGAAGCCCAGCATGATTTTCGGACTCGCACCGCGGAACCGGTAGATGGACTGATCGTCGTCCCCGACAATGAAGAGGTTGTTCTCCGGCGCCGCCAGCATCCGGATCACCTGATACTGAAGCGGACTGATATCCTGAAATTCATCCACAAGGATATACTGAAACCGGCGCTGCCACTTCGCGAGCTCCTCCGGTCTGTCGCGGAACAGCTCATAACATTTCACAATGATATCGTCAAAATCAATCCGTCGGTTCTCATCCTTCCACTGCTCGTACTGTCTGTAAACCTGCCGGAACGCCTTCTCCGGCATGACGGACGAATAAAACCGGTCGATGTCAGTCTGCGACGACTTCACACGGCCGATCTCCCGCGCCACCTTCTGCGGCAGCTCGTTCTCACCGGCGGCGCCGCGCCAGGTGTGGTCCAGAATCTCGCGGATCAGCTTCATCCTCACGCGGTCCGTCAGAATGCTGCCCGGTCCCAGATCCAGCACCGACCGGAGAATGCCGTAATAGATGGAATGGAAGGTACCGAACACCACCTCCGTGGAGGCGGCATGTTTCATTTTTAAAAATCTCCCCTTCATCTCTGCCGCGGCCGCCCTCGTAAAAGTGACGACCAGCACAGAAGAAGGAGAGATCCCACAGTCTGTCAGACGCACGGTTCTTCCCGTAATCACTGCTGTCTTGCCGGAACCCGGTCCGGCAAGCACAAGCATGGGTCCTTCCCTGTGTCCGACAGCCTTTTTCTGCGATTCATTATACGGCATGATTACGCCTCATCGGCTTCCAGCTTCGCGATCGCGGCCCTGATCCTCGCAAGGCTCTCGTCCTTTCCAAGCACCTCCAGAAGTCCTGTCGCACCCGCGGGTGTCGCTTCCTTACCGGAAACGGCGGTCCGGATCGGCCACATCACCGTATTTACCTTGTAGTCATGATCCTGCGCATACTGCTTCAGCACGGCGAAAAGCGCATCGCCGGAAAAATCATCCTGCTTCTCCAGAACCGGAACGACATCCTTCAGGACAGCAAGTGAACTTTCCTTCGTGCTCTTCGACTTCTTGTGAATGTACATGTCCGTGCTGTATTCCGGCACCTCGTTGAAGAAGTCCACCTGCTCCTCGATATCCGGGAGAACCTGGATTCTCGTGCGGACCATCGCGGAGATTTTTCTCAGGTCGAGGTCACGCTTCACGTACTTCTTCAGATACGGCTCTGAATACGTGAAGAACGTATCATCGTCCATCGCCTTGATATATTCGCTGTTCATCCACTTCAGTTTCGTCATGTCAAAAACAGCCGGCGACTTGTTGATGTGATGGTAGTCGAAGATTTTTACCAGCTCGGGCAGGGAATAGATCTCCCTGTCGCCAGCGGGACTCCAGCCGAGGAGCGCCACAAAGTTCACGACCGCCTCGCGGATGTAGCCCTGCTCCAGCAGATCCTCAAAGGATGCATGGCCGGACCGCTTCGAAAGCTTCTGGCCTTCCTCGTTCGTGATCAGCGGGCAGTGTATATACACCGGAGGCTTCCAGCCGAACGCGTCATAGATACGGTTGTACTTCGGCGTCGAGGACAGGTACTCGCTGCCTCTCACCACATGGGTCACGCCCATCAGATGGTCGTCGACCACATTGGCGAAGTTGTAGGTCGGATAGCCGTCGGTCTTGATCAGGATCAGATCCTCCAGCTCATCGTTATTCACGGTGATGTCGCCGTAGATCTCGTCATGGAAAGTCGTCGTGCCTTCCGTCGGCATATTGAAACGGATCACGTGCGGCACGCCCGCGTCAAGCTTTTCCTGAATCTCTTCTTTCGAGAGATGGAGGCAGTGCTTGTCGTAGAAGGAAAGCTCCTTGCCGGCGATCGTCTTCTTCAGTCCCGCCAGCCTTTCCGGTGTGCAGAAGCAGTAGTAGGCATCGCCCTGCTCGATCAGCTGCTCCGCATACTTCGTGTAGATGCCCATCTTGCAGCGCTCGCTCTGCACATACGGACCTACGCCGCCGTCCTTGTCCGGTCCCTCGTCGTGCACCAGTCCCGTGTCCTTCAGTGTCTGGTAGATGATATCCACCGCGCCTTCCACCTCGCGGACCTGATCCGTATCCTCGATCCTGAGCATGAATTTGCCACCCTCATGCTTCGCGATCAGATATGAATAAAGTGCCGTACGTAAGTTTCCTACATGCATCCGGCCGGTCGGGCTCGGCGCAAATCTGGTCTTAACCATTTCCATGTCACTCCTCTTGTCAATTTCATATTTGCATTCCGGACTTTTTATTTTCCGGCTTCCTCAGACACCTCATCCGAAGGCGTATAAGGTTTCCCGGAAGGATATACCTCATGCATGATATCCTGAATGTTGCCGATGCAGACGCAGTCCGCTGTCTCGTCGCTGTAATGCTTCTCGCTGTTCACCAGGCAGATGCGGTCGCCGTTGAAGTACTTCGCCATCGAGCCGAGGTTCGAATCCAGCTCCGCTCCGATGATCAGCAGCACATCCGCCGATGTGATCAGCTCAATCGCGCGCGTCACCAGCTGACTGTCCAGCATCTCGCCCGGAAGCGCAACGCCCGGGTGAATCATCGTCCCGCAGTGGTCGCAGATCGGGATCGGCTTGTGCGAAAGAATATATTTCGCATCAAATTTCTTTCCGCAGTGCGGGCAGAAATTCCGGTAGATGTCGCCGTACAGGTGAATGATGTTGTGGCATCCGGCCCGCCTGGAAAGGTTGAAAAATCCTCTCGTCACGATGCCTCTCAGCTTGCCGTCATCCTCCATCTTCTTCAGCGAGTAGTTTACCTCATCCGGCTCGCCGCTCTTCATCAGGATCTCCTCCCGGTAAAAGCGGTAGAACGTCTCCGGACGGTTGTGATAGAACGTGCTGTTCATGATCTCACCGGGAGACCGACCGAAACGCTTCTCAATATCATAGATGAAGTCTTCTCTGTAAAAATCGCACCCCTGTTCCGCCGCAGGTCCCCTGCCGAGAAGACAGACAATATTCGAGCTCTCACGCAGGATCTGTTTCAGATACCTTGTACTCATCATCTCACCCCATAACTTTATCCGGCAGTGACAGTGATCACCCGGTCCTTATCCCTCAATACCCTTGCTCTTCAGATAATCCATGACAGCGCCGACGGTGGTCAGCTTCGTCATATCCTCCGCCGGAATCTCGATGTCATACTGCTCCTCCAGCGTGGTCAGCAGCTCAAACAGGTCGAGCGAATCCGCGTCCAGATCATCCTTGAAACTCGTCTCCGGCGTGATCTCGCTCTCTTCCACATCCAGCTGTTCCGCCAGCACCTTCCTGATTTTTTCAAGCATAACAAGTACCTCCTCTGTTCATGATCAGCCTTCCGCCGCACGGCTCACACGCCGCGCGCTGCGTCCGGAACTGCGTTTCCTTTTCTCTCTGCCGCCCTCCTGCTCCTCGTACCGGATATTGCGCGAGATGTTCAGCGCGATTCCGATCTCCGACATGAGAAAGACGACAGATGTACCTCCGTAACTTACAAACGGCAGCGTGACACCCGTTGTCGGGATCACATTCAGCACGACGCAGATGTTCAGAATAACCTGCAGCGCCACATGGGTAAAAACACCCGCCGCCACGAGCGTCCCGTACAGGTCCGGCGCATTCATCGCAATCACGCACAGTCTGTACAGAAGATAACCGAACAGCAGCAGAACCAGAATCGCGCCGAACAGCCCCAGCTCCTCACAGATGATGGAGAAAATCATATCATTCTGCGCCTCGGGGATGGTCGCCAGCTTCTGCGTACTGTTGCCGAGTCCCTTGCCGAAAAATCCGCCCGAACCGATCGCATACAGGCCCTGCAGCACCTGATAGCCGCCGGTGTCCATATTCTGCTCCGGCTCAAGCCAGGCGAGGATTCTTCTCATACGGAAGCTTGAGCTCCCTGTCAGATTATACTTGGCATAGAGAAGAAATGCCACCATAGCGGCCACTATGATCAGGGCAACAATCACAAAAGGCTTGATTTTCGGCGAAGCGAGAAAAACCATCACCACCGAAATCAGCGCGATGATGATACCGGTACTCAGGTTATCGGTAAAAACATACGCCACCAGCGCCTGCAGAAGTCCCACGCCGATCAGAAACAGACCGCCGCGCAGCGTGTTCACATGCTTCCCCATTTTCATGATCAGCCAGGGAAGGAAAAGGATAATGGCGATTTTGGCAATCTCGGACGGCTGGAACTGACCGAAGCCCAGGTTCAGCCACCGTCTCGCGCCGTTTACGGTGACGCCGAGCGGCGATGCCACGGCAAACATCAGCACAAGCGCGATGACATACAGCACCGGAGACCACCGGATCGCCCTGTGATAATCATAGAAAATGAAAAATACGCAGACAACAAACGCCACCAGATCCGAGCGGAGCTGACGCTTGAAGTAAAACATATCGTCAAATCCGACAGCGGCATCGTTCGCGGCCTCATAGGCGCTCGCGCTGTAGAGCATAACCAGCCCGAAGAAAATCAGGATGATCACGCACGCAAGCATATTATAATCAAAATAAACGGGACGCAGTTTTCTTCTCCGTCTCCGGTTTTCAGCCTTTGCCATTCGGTAACTCCCGTGAGCACACTCCGGTTACAGATCATCCGGACCGGTACCCGCCGGTCCGTTTCTGTATAATATATGTAGGATTATACCACATATACAGAGGAACCGAAAAGAGGGTTCCCATCCGGGAACCCTCCGTGTGTGCGAGTCTTGTTTTGTAAATAATCCGATCAGTCTTCTACATACGGAAGCATTGCCAGATGTCTTGCACGCTTGATGGCGGAAGTCATCTGTCTCTGATGCTTTGCGCAGTTGCAGGTTACTCTTCTCGGAAGGATCTTGCCTCTCTCGGAGATGTACTTTCTCAGAGTAGCGGTATCCTTGTAGTTGATAACAGCGTCCTTGCCGCAGAATACGCAGACTTTTCTTCTTCTTCTCTGCGGTTTTCTTCTCGGAGCCTCAGCTCTGGCCGGTCTCTGTGCAGCCGGTCTTGCCGTTGAAGTCTCAGCGGCTGCTGCTTCTTTTACTTCTGTATTTGCTGTGGTCTCAGCCATGATTTTTTCCTCCTTAATCAATGATTACTGCTCATCCTGACGGACAACCAGATAACGAAGAACGTGATCCATGATGCGTACGTGTCTCTCGATCTCAGCAGGAGCGGTTGCCGGTGCCTCGAACGGGATGAAGTAATAGAATGCTTCGCGCTCATCCTGAATCTCATAAGCAAGTTTCTTCTTGCCCCACTCTTCAACTTCGCCGATGGTGCCTTCGTAGCGGGTGATGTAACCCTTTGCCTTCTCTACGACTGCAGCTCTGGCTTCGTCATCGATTTTGGAGCTGACGACCAGTGCCAGTTCATACTTGTTCATTTGTCTTTCCTCCTTCTGGACAATGAATGGCTTTCCCCGTGATCGGGAAAAGCAAGGATGTGGGACAGAATTTGCCTCACGAGTTGATATCATACCACAGCGGGTCTGAGTGCGCAAGATGGGAAATGAGACAATCTCGTGAATCTGACCATGTTCAATACGCCGGTGCGCTTCTATACTTGGAAGAAAGTCCGCGGATCAAACCAGAGCCGGCCATACACCCCTTACAGGTGTCAGGCCGGAGCCGGCCATACCCATCTTATGGGTGAGATCCCGTCTCCGGTATGCGACGGACTTATACATAATTTAAGAGGTGTTTCAGCTATGCATGTAACTGATCTGTCAGAAGAACAGGACGAATGTCATCCGAACCATATCACCAAGGCGATTATCGATTCTACCGTGGACCGTGGTCTGCGTGAGATCGAGGAGGATCCGAAAAGGAGTCTCCGCAAGCTGACGGATATGGCCAGGCTTTTTAATAAGGGACGTTTTCTTGATGAGGTGCTGGGGATGGTCCAGGATCTGCTCCGCAATGATGACAGCCCGTACTACACCACCATTGAGAATACGATGCGCCATGTGACCAGGCAGAATATCAAGGGATTCGGCATCAACTTCGGCTACTGCGGTCTCACTTTCGGCGGCAAAAGGATCAGAGAGATTGAACCGACCGTGAATTTCCGCATTCCATGGAGTCTGAATATCCGCATCGACACCAGAAGCCGTGATTCCATGACCGTCGATGAGGTGGAAAACTGCATTATTCAGGGACAGCCGCTCGGCATCTATGTCTACATCATCCGGATCTCCGGCTCCTGCTCCTGCCTGCAGCGGCTGTGTGAAGTCATGAGCAGGTATGAGGACTGCGCCTTTATGATTCTGGTCCCGGACTGCCTTCTCAGCGCTGCCGACCTGAAGGCAATAAAAAAATGCACGAATACGATGTTTCTTTTCCCTTCCGACACGCAGTCCGCTCTGAAAAATACAGAGGTCATGCGCAGTCAGAAGTCTCTGTACGGCATCTATGCTTTCTATGGAAATGATGACGCTGCCGAGTGGTGCAGCGGACGCAAGACCGCTTCCCTGCTGCGCTATTCTCCCGCCTTCGCTCTGCTTGTGAGCGATGACACGGCGAACCAGCGCTGCTGCCGGCGTGTGGCCAGATACTGCCGCTCGGAGCGGATACACCCGGAATATCCGATTGTCCTGTTTGATGCGATCGGCGACTCCATGATGGTATACCGCACGGTCTCCGAAGACCGTGACGGCATATATCTGGAGATTCTCGAAAACGGCGATATCAAGACTGCCACGGAAATCTTCACCGATTTCCGGCACACCGTATCGCTGAAGCAGATTTTTGAAATGGCCATTCCGAAGACAGACAGTCCGAAGACTTCATCCTCATAAAAATCAATCCGGAACGGACGCTGTATGATATATCAGTCCGGAACGGACGCTTTATAACGTATCAGTCCGGAACGGACGCCATGCTGCGGATCAGACGCTTGAGTGAGCTGACAAACTCCTCAGGCGTCTGATCTTTTCCTTCAATCAGCCACCAGGAAATGATGGTGAGAAAAGCCGCGGACATGTAGTGAATGCTGATTCTTCTGTCATCTTCGCTCATGGTGCCGTCATCTGTGAGAAAGAGCTCGAAGATCGGCAGCGTGCTGTCAAAGAAATACTCGCGGAACGAATTCTGCCCCCGGATCTCCAGGGCGCATTTGTAAAAATCACGGTCCCGGTCGAACATCTCGACCGTCGCCGTCAAAAGGTCCCACACGGTCCGGAACTTTCTGTTGCTCACGCTCGCGATGAAATCCGTATAGAAGATCCAGTTTACCAGATCATATTTATCCTTGAAGTGATAATAGAAGCTCTTGCGGTTCATCCCGCAGCCTTCACAGATATCGATCACGCTGATTTTGTCAAAGGATTTCTCCTTCATCAGCTTCTTCATCGAATCCGCCAGCGCTTTCTTTGTTACGTTTGCATCTGCCATACTGTACCGTCCGTCTTTTTCCTCACGATGCCTTCACGGCATCAGCCACTGCTTTTGCCAGCGCGAGAATATCCGCTCTCTGTGCTTCCTTCGGCGCCGACTTGAAGGTGACTGTCTGATCGAGAACCGTCATGTCCTTCATCTCTTCCAGCATCGCGCGGATTTTCTTTCCGCTCTGCGGTGCCCAGGTGCCGTTCTCCATCACCGCAACGGTGCGGCTGTGGAATGCATGCTCCTTCAGCTCCATCAGGAAGTGCTCCATGTTCGTAAAGATTTCATTATTATAAGTAGCTGAAGCAAATACCAGATGGCTCGCACGGAACGCCTCTGCCAGAAGATAAGAAGCATCCGTCACGGAGACATCA
>ONOC01000059.1 GCA_900319355.1 uncultured Eubacteriales bacterium
GAAGTCCAGGCTTTTGTTTTTATAAGAGAAACCCGGCCTGCTGGCCGGATTTCATCCGAAAAAAAGAGACTGCCGCACTATTTTTAGTGCGACAGCCCCCTGTACCCGATGTTTTATTCATCGTTCTGCAGTCTATTTATATTCTGCATGGATATCAATATCCTTCTCATCTTCACCGAAATCCAAAGTAAAGCGCATATCCGCACTTGTTACGGATGAAAGATCACTCAGACCGTTGGTCTCTAATTCATCCAGATTAATCTCCAAATCAACCAGTCCGATTTCCCCGTCATTCAGTCTTACACTATACATAAGATAATCGGTCATCAGCGTATTCAGCGCAAACGCATCCTCATATGAATCGGTAATGCTGATGTCGCTGCCGCTGTTATTCTGCACGATAAAATACAGATGAGCATAGAGATTGTCATCTTCATCTTCAAACGGTCTGCCCGCTGAGCGGATGACAATGCCGCCGTCATTATATAACTCCGCTCCGTCATCTTTCCAGGATGCATCGGCATCCGGATTTTCAATCTGCACCTGGGCAGTGGCAAGTTCGGTGTTATAATCAGACGCATATACCGTCAGATGAAATCCGAGACTGCCGAATTCTTTCATGGACAGCTGGTTCCGGCCGGCCTCTGAAAGTACATCATCCAATGTGATATCAACCAAAGCCGTACATCCCGGTGCGATGATATCCCCCGTCCAGTTCCTACTGCATACCTTCAGGCCGTTTACGGTGATGCCGTCAACCCCGACATAACGATATTCTGATCCATCATTTCTGACTTCCAGAAGCACACCGGTCTGACCATTCTCCAATTCAAGCATGGCTTCCGACAGAACCGTAAGATCTCCGGCCTGTACCGGTTCTTCATTGCTGAATGCCATCATTTTCATCTGTACTGTATTCAGCGCAGCATCGCTGACAATCGTGCTCTGATAAGGATCTCCGCTGGTATCTACCTTGTCTGCCAGACTGGTCGGCAAATCAAGGGAACCTGTGTACGTACTGTTGTTATCCGCATCCTCGATTTCAAAGCTGACTTTCATGTCTGCGATCGCATTAATTCCATAGATCTGCAATGTCTGAAGATCAAACTCCATGGTCTCCTGCGCATGATTGCCCGGCGTCACATCGACATTGACGAAACCATCATCTACCATGTATCCGTTGATGGAATTCGCAGAATATCCCATGGAACCGGAAACAAAGGTAAGATCTTTGTCCGTCCCGTTGCTCAGGTCCAGCAGAACAACAGCCGCGTCATCTGTATATGTCAGACTCTTTGCCGTAATGGTCACGCCATCCTGATCATAGATCGTGCTCTCTTCAATGGTGCCGGATTTATCAAATGCCGGCAGGCTTTCGTCCGAACTGCTCTTGTCCGCTTTTTCCGTATCGCTTTCCGAAACGGAGGTCTCATTCTTCTCCGCATTTCCTGTGCTCTGCGAGGCGCAGGCAGATGTAAAAACAACCGCTGCCAACAGGGCTGCTGTCGCTTTTTTCAGGATTTTCTTTTTCACTGAAAGTACCCCCTTCCTGTACTGCTTTACATTTTACAGTAAAAGCCTGGTAATTATTACCTGTTGGCTTCGGGGGAAATATTCCTTCAGTTTTTTCCTGCCTGCACAGTGCTATTCCCTGCGTGATAAGATTCTGTCCTATCTTTCGGCAGAATCCATACGTCAGCATTCATCCAATTTCGATATCCTGTTGACCGGCAGCAGCCGGCCGTCTATCTGAGCGCAGCGCGAAGTGCGCTCTCCGGCGAGCTTTCCAGACTGAAAAAGAAGTGATTTTCGATTGTCAGAGAAATCATTTTCATCTGATGCAGAGATAAGGCATCTCTGCACAGCATCAATCAGCCAAGCAGCTTCTTAAGATCCTCTTCCGGCGTGCTGATCGGACCGATATTGTACTGGTCCACAAGAATCTTCAGCACATTCGGTGAAATAAACGCCGGCAGTGAAGGCCCAAGCAAAATGTTCTTAATGCCCAGGTGAAGCAGCGTCAGCAGAATGCAGACTGCTTTCTGTTCATACCAGGACAGTACGAAAGAAAGCGGCAGTTCATTCACGCTGCATCCGAAGGCCTCCGCCAGTGCCACGGCAATCCGGATCGCACTGTAGGCGTCATTGCACTGACCGACATCCATGATGCGCGGAAAACCTGCGACAGTGCCGAGGTCAAGATCGTTAAAGCGGTATTTTCCGCAGGCAAGCGTCAGAACAATGGAATCCGCCGGCGTCTGCTTTACAAATTCCGTGTAATAGTTTCTTCCAGCCTTGGCTCCGTCACAGCCGCCTACGAGGAAGAAATGGCTGATCTTACCTGCCTTGACCGCATCTACGATCTCGCCGGCATGCGAAAGGACGAAGTCATGGCCGAAGCCGGTCGTCACCTGACGGCCGCCGTTGATGCCTGTCATGATATGATCCTCCGGATAGCCGCCAAGCTCCAGCGCTCTGCTGATCACCGGCGTGAAATCCTTATCTTCCCCGATATGCTTTACGTCCGGGAAGGAAACCACGTCCGTTGTAAATACGCGGTCTTTATAAGAGGCCTTCGGCGGCATCAGACAGTTCGTCGTAAACAGGATCGGCGCCGGGATATCAGCAAATTCCTTCTGCTGGTTCTGCCATGCCGTACCGAAGTTCCCTTTGAAATGCGGATACTTCTTAAGTTCAGGATAGGCATGTGCCGGCAGCATCTCACCATGTGTATAGATATTGACACCCTTGCCCTCCGTCTGTTCCAGAAGGAGCTTGAGATCTCTCAGGTCATGACCGGTAATCACAATGAAAGGTTCCTTCTCAATCGTAAGCGGAACTTCCGTCGGCTCCGGCTTGCCGTATGTCTCTGTATTAGCCTGATCGAGAAGCGCCATGCATTTCAGGTTGATCTCACCGGTCTTCAGAACCAGCTGTAAAAGCCGGTCAGCCTCGAAATCGCTGCCGACTGCATAAAGCCCCTCGCCGAAGAAGCGATCGACATCCGGATCCCTATAGCCAAGCGCCCTGGCATGATGCGCATAAGCCGCCATGCCGCGCAGTCCGAACAGAATCAGTGATTTCAGGGAGCGGATATCTTCATCCGCCGTCCACAGATTCTTCATATCATAATCATCGGTCCGGCCGCACGGGTCAGCGCAGTCACCGCACAGCGGCACCATCACATCTCTCTGCTTGTGTGTCAGCCCGATCTGCCTGCGGATGGATGCCGCATTGAAATTGACATTGGTTACGGTCATGAAAAGCCCGTCAATTAAAAGCTGCCATGTCTCATCCGGAATCTCCGCATTGGTATCGGTCGTGCGGGCAAGACCGATCAGCGCACCGGTCAGCTCATCCTGAAGGCCGGCCACATCCGCTGTCTTGCCGCAGACACCTGCCTTACCCATGCATCCACTGCAGCCCGCTGTCTGCTCACACTGAAAACAAAACATATCCGCCATTGTATCTTCTCCTTATCATTTATTATCTCAAACATCCCGGGATCAGCTATCCGCTGATCTCCTTACAGATGACAGAATAAACGATAAGTCTGAAGATGTACGTTGCACAGGCAACAAAGCAGAAAATATCGCAGACAGATCAATGCTTCTGATTCTGCCCGCTCTTATAAGAGACGGCCAGAACTGCTGCCCCAAGGCCTGTCATAATAAACGGAAATGCCGCCCAAATAAACTGTCCGGCCGGCTGCACCGGCTCATAAAATACCAACGAAGCAATAATACCGGCCAGTATACACAGACATCCAATAACAGTCCATATCTTCTTCATGCCGTCTTCCCTCCGTATCTGCAGTACAATCTGTAAAAACCGATTCCCATATGAAGTGCAGCACAGACATAGAAAAACGCAAGCACATACCATTTGAAAGCCGCTATATCCAGTGCATGGCCTCCCAGAAGTTTCATGATCACATTCGGCAGAACCACTGCGGCAAATATCAGGGTAAAAGGCAGAAATCTGCGTAGCATCACCCGCCTGATCATCTCGAGCTTCGAGCTGTCATCGGTAAACAATTCGTTATTCTCCTCTGCCTGGTCTGCTTCCTTGCAGTAATAATCCCAGCCATTCATCGAAAACAGATATGACCAGCCATAATCCCTGCACATCGCATGGAAATCCTCCTGTTCAGAAGCCTTCCTGTCCGAAAATTCCAGCTTGTAGACCACGGATGCCGGACTGCACTCCTCAAATGTATAGATGCCCGGCACGGCGGCCTTCACCACCTTCCAGCCGCTGGCATGCATCTCAGAAAGCCACTTCTCCTCCGCTTCATATTCTGTAAGGTCGAAAAATCTTAAAACCCTCTTCTGCGTCATTGCTCATCCTCCTGAACGATTCTGTACAGGTGCCGGATTCTCTCCTTCTCCCGGTTCAGCACCTCTGTTCCCAGCGGCGTAATCAGATAATACTTCCGCTTCTCTCTCTCCTGCGTAAATCTGATCAGCCCATCCTTCTCCATTCTGGAAAGCGTCCCGTACATCGTCCCGGGACCGATGGTGATATGATCATCTGTCAGTTCCTTCACCCTCTGCGTGATGCCGTAGCCATGCCTCTCCTGCTGCAGAGACAGCAGAATGTAGAACGCCGATTCTGTCATCGGGCAGTAGACCTTCTCAATGTGTTTATCCATATGTATACCTAATCCTTTATATATCCAGGTTCGATATAACTATATCATGCCTCGATATATATGTCAAGGTTCGATATGGTGCAGATTTTACGGCAGATTTGCGGAGCGGACCAGCGTAAAATAATACTCTGCCACGGTTTCCGGTGACTCCGGCATGCCCCGCTTCACCCACATGGACACCATTTCTGCAAACGAGGTGACATAAAATGCTTCCGCATATTCTTTCGGCACGGATTCCGGAAACAGCTCCTTCATTCCATCAAACGCACCTGCCAGCTGCTCTCTGAAATACTTCAAGAAAATCCCGCTGCCTTCTCCTTTAAGGAGACTGGCGATGTCGCCCTGCTTTTCCTTCAGATGATACAGCAGATGTGTCAGTTCATTTCCCAGCGTCTCCGGTTTCGAGGAAAAATCATGCGTCTCCTCCCTCTCCCGTACGCTGCAGAAGATGATCGACCTTGCAGGCAGACAGATGCAGGCATCTGATTTTAAAGTCACACCGGGAAAAGGCATTGAAGCCGTCTGCGAAGGGAAACATCTTCTTGTCGGGAAAGGGGCTTTTCTGAAAGAAAAAGGCATCAGATTTGATGAAAACAGGATCAGGCAGTTCCGGAATATCGGCGCAGCGGTTGTTTTTCTGGCCGCTGATGAAAAAGCAGCCGGCCTGATCGCTCTTTCCGATACTTTGCGTGAAAGTGCTGCGCCGATGATTCAGAAGCTGCATGATATGAACGCAGAATCCGTTCTGCTGACCGGAGATAACGAAGCCGCTGCCCGGACTATTGCCGATCAGGTCGGCGTATCCACCGTCCGCAGCGAACTTCTGCCGCAGGACAAGCAGAAAATCATCCGGGAATACCAGGAAAACGGCCATAAGTTCTGCATGATCGGCGACGGGATCAACGATGCCGCCGCCCTGCGCACCGCCGACGCCGCCATAGCAATGGGCGGCATCGGTTCGGATGCCGCCCATCGAATCTTCGGATATTGTTCTTGTACAGGATGACATCAGCCGCGTTCCCTACCTGATTTATCTGTCACGCAAGGTTCTGCAGAAGATTCAGACCAACATCATCATTTCACTTGTTCTGAATGCACTGGCTGCCACACTGGCTGCATCCGGCGTTCTCAATGCCATCGTCGTTGCACTGGTGCACAACGCCGGATCCGTATTTGTTGTGCTGAATTCACTGTTTCTGCTCTCCGTAAAGGATACGGATCGGAAATAAGAAGAGTTTTTTATGCGCGTCAGTCTGCTTCCTGTGCTGCCTCGATATTGTCGTAGACATCCTGCATGGTATGGGAAGCCAGATCGGCCTCGAAAGCGCTCTGGATCTGGTTCAGCGACGCATCCAGCGCCTTATGGATATTTTTACCGACCGGACACATCTGGTTTGGATTCTCATGGAAGCGGAACAGGTCATCTCCGCTTTTTGTCTCCACAGCCTTGTAAATGTCGAGATAAGTGATCTCGGAAAGCGGGCGGTCGATCGTGATGCCGCCCGGGCCGCGTTTTACTTCGATAATCCCGGCTTCCTGCAGCTGCAGCATGATGTTCCGGATAATGACTGGATTGCTGCCGATACTGCCGGCCAGGAACTGGCTGGTAATTTTCTGCTTACCCTCAAAGAATTTCGCCGCCATGAGTATGTGTACGGCAATCGTGAATTTCGTCGATATCTGCAATCCTCTCACCCTCTTGTTATTCTATCGAATCCATGTGATTCTCTTTATCCGCTTTCCGGGTTCCATACGTACGATCCGCAGATGTTTTGCTGAACCCGTCAGCTTGTTCCATGACTGACCGCCATGACGCGGCTCTGATGTTGTTATAAACAGTATAACATCAGGCCGTTCTCTCATCAATATTGCGTCCCTGAATCCGCATCGCGTCTGCCATGCGGCTCAGTCTGCTGCCGATCATTCATCTAAAAAGAAAATCTCATCGACATGCAGGTTCAGCAGTTTTGCCATTTTCATCGCCAGTTCAAGAGAGGGATTGTACTTATCATTTTCGATTGCGATAATCGTCTGACGGCTTACGCCTAACGCCTTCGCCATATCTTCCTGGCGCAGTCCGGCCTTCTTTCTCAGCTGTTTTACTATATTCCTCATAGCGGCTTACTTGCTCATCAGAAAATATGTTCCCAGCGCCAGAACAAGCACGGCTGCGACAATGACAGCTATGATCGTCCGTAAGAGCTTATTCGGTTCCCTGTATTCTTCATCTCCGGCAACCATTTTCCGTTTCATGGCGATCTGCGCAAATCCCTGAACACATACGGCAAAGCATAAAATCAGAGCCGGCAGAGGGTTGTGCTCCGTGCCATGCATAAGTGCCTGCCAGCAGTCGAATAATGTCCATGCACTTAATGACAGCAGTGCCGCTCTGAATCCCCATTCCTCTGAATGGAGCTGAATGTTTCTGTCCATTTCGTCCATTTTCTTCATGGTACTTACCTCCTGTCCTTTATAGGAAGCGGTCTGCAATGTAAAGTTCTCTTTACATTATTTATATACCACAAAGTGTTAAATGTCAAGATGTTTTAACATTTTCCCGGGTTCATGCGTATCGCGCACACCCAGCAGATCCTGATAGATCCGCAGATCGCTGTCCTTGAAGACATTGAAGATCACCTTCTTCATGCAGCTTTCCGGATGCTCATCCAGCCACGCTTTCACAGTCCGGACTGCAATCTCCGCCGCCTTGTCCTGCGGAAACATGAAGACACCTGTGGAAATGCAGCAGAAAGCAATGCTGCTGCACCCGTGCTCAGCCGCAAGATCCAGACTTGCGCGGTAGCACTCTGCCAGCTGCTTTTTATGCTCGCGCTTCAGAAAAGGAACCGCAATCGGGCCGACAACGTGAATAATGTACTTAGATGGAAGATTGTACGCCGACGTGATCATCGGCACCGCCGTCGGCTGCATATACTCCTCTCCCTTTGTCCTACGCATCTCTTCCATATAAGCGGCGCAGTCCCTGCGCGTCTGATAGCCGGAATAGCTTTGAATCAGATTGTCAACGCAGGTATGGCACCAGCGCCAGCAGCCTGTCATCGTTTCATTGGCGGCGTTGACGATCGCATCGCAGCGCAGCGTGGTGATATCTCCCTGCCAGAGAATCAGGCGCTCATCAGATGGGACAGGCGAAAGTCCGGCAGCATCCGTAATGCCCTTTTCCCGTGCTCTCTCCTTCAGATAGGCATCCTGCACGCCGGTGAACTCTTCCGATGCCGGCCGCGCCGGCCGGACATTGAAAAGTCCCCGCAGGAAATCGCGCTGCCCCTGTTCATCCGCCGGAACCGGATATCCGGCATATTCAGGCATTTCTTTCTGAAGCTCTTTGATCAGATACATTCTTCTTTCTTCCTGTCTCATTTTTCTCTGCCTCCTGTCCGTTATTCTGCCGCCCGTTCTTTATTCCGTTTTTCCTGCTGCCGGCTTCATGCCGCTCGCCGCGCGGCTGAATTCACAGCCGCCGATTCTGTCTTCAGCGAGCAGGCAGGTGTGCCGCTCACGCCGCACCAGTTTTTCGACAAATTCATTGGCCGGATGCTGCAGAACGCGGTCCGGCGTATCGTACTGCTGAATCTCTCCGTGATCCATGATGAGAACCTTCGTCGCCAGCTTCAGCGCCTCCTGGATATCGTGCGTCACAAACAGAACCGTGATATTGGTCTCTGCATGAATCCGCCTGATCTCATCCTGCAGAGATGAACGCGTGATCTCATCCACCGCGCCGAATGGTTCATCCATCAGAAGTATTTCCGGGGAGGCGGCAAGCGCCCGTGCGATGCCGACCCTCTGCTGCTGCCCGCCGGACAGTTCACTCGGATAGCGCTCTTTCATCGAAGGATCCAGCCCCACGATCTTCATCCACTTGTCAACGGCTTCTCCGGTTCTTTTTTTATCTTTTTTATTCAGCAGATTCGGCACATAGGCGATATTCTGCTCAACCGTCATGTGCGGAAAAAGGACGCTGCCCTGGATCGCATAGCCGATCGACCGGCGCAGCTGAACCGGATCGCGGTCCCGGATGTTGGTGCCTTCCACAAAGATATCCCCATCCGTCGGCTGGATTAACGCATTGATCATCTTCAGCGTCGTCGTCTTTCCGCAGCCCGAAGAACCAATCACGGTCACAAAATCGCCCTTTTCCACTGAAAAATTCAGATCCTCAATCACGGTATTGCTGCCGTAGGTTTTCTTTACATGTCTGAATTCAATAATTTTCTCACTCATTTTCTGCCTCCTGCAGTCTGACAACCGCTTTCCTCTTCGCTTTTACGCTTTTATCCATCTTTTTCCCTTTACTGCGTCAGGCCCTTCTCCTGCAGGAATTCCGCTGCGACATCCCGCGGCTCTTTTCCTTCGACTTCTGCTTCGTAGTTCATTTTGACCATATCTTCGTTCTGAATCTGACCGGCCAGTTTGTCAAAAACATCCTGCAGCTGCGGATACTCCTCGAGCACCTCGGACCGGATGACATTTCCGCAGAGATAGGATGGGAAGAAATCCTTATCATCTGTCAAAACGACGGCGTCGGCATCGGCCAGCTGTCCGTCTGTCGTAAAGACAACCATCACGTCGATCTGCTTCTCCGCGAGCGCCTGATATTTCAGGCCGATATCCAGATCCATCGTATTGCCGAAATTCAATCCATAAGTTTCGCACAGACTATCGTACCCGTCTTCCCGTTCAAAGAAATCGTATTCCGCGCCGAAGGTCAGCTCCGGTGCATACTGTGCCAGATCAGAATAGGTTCTGATATTATACTGATCCGCAATATCTTTCCGCACAACCAGGCCATATGTATTTTCAAATCCATACATGCATGTCCAGGTCATGCCCATATCTTCATAAGCTGACTGCATCTCGCCGAACTGATCTTCCGTGTACACATCAGTATTTTTCAGCACCATGTTCCATGCCGTACCGGTATATTCCGGATAAAGGTCGAATTCGCCGCTCTCCATCGCCGGTTCGATGTTGGATGTGCCGCCGCCGACGCCCTGCGTCAGATTCACCTTGAGATCCGTATCCTGCTCGATCAGAATATCCATCATCTCGCCGAGAATGTACTGCTCCGTCATCGGCTTTGTCGCAATGTTGATGGTTTTCCGGTTTGTGCCGTGCACGGCAGCCAGGCCTGCAATCAGGCTGACAATGAGCACCAGCGCGGTGATGCCGGCAATTTTATTCTGATGCTTTGCCTTTTTGGAATGCTTCTGCATTCTCTTCTCCACGATGCCGAGCAGAAAATCTGCGATCAGCGCAAGTGCCGCGGTCAAAAGGCTTCCTGCGATGGTCATCGCCGCATTGTTGGTGGTAATGCCGCGGTAGATCGCAACGCCCAGGCCGCCTGCCCCGATAAAGGAGGCGATGCCGGCGAGTGCGATGGTCATCGTCACCATGTTCCGTATGCCGGACATGATGACCGGCATGGCAAGCGGAATTTTGACCTTAAACAGAATCTGCGAACGCGTGCTGCCCATGCCCTTTGCCGCCTCCACAATAGCCGGGTCGACATTGGTCAGTCCCGTATGGACGGAACGCACCATCGGCAAAAGCGCGTAGATCGTCAGTGCGATGACCGCGGTCGCGTTGCCGACACCGGAAAACGGGATCAGAAATCCCAGCATGGAAATCGACGGAATCGTGTAGACAAAGTTAATGACGCCAAGTGTCCATTTCGCGGACTTCTGGTACTCGCTGATCAGGATGCCGACAATGCTGCCGAACACAATCGCGATGGCGATCGCCAGAAACGATATTTCCAGATGTTCAACCAGCAGCTTCGCGAAAAAATCCCACCGCTGCACCAGCAGCTTAAAAACATTTCTGATCATCTTATTCTCCTCGTCTGATGATTGCATTTACCGGACATACTTCATAGCAAAGTCCGCAGTGCAGACAGCTGTCCTGCCGGATTGCAAACGGCGTTCCTTCCTCAATGCTCTGCTGCGGGCATCCGCTCTGGCAGGTGCCGCAGCCGATGCAGCTGTCCGTGATGAAAAATCCCTTTTCAGCGGTTTTGCTGCCGCCGAAACTGAAGCTCTCCCGGTGGATCGGACTCGTCCCGAGGTCGAAAAATTCCACGGTGCCGGATTCTATGGCAAACGGATCCAGGATATAACGCGACTCGCCCGGATAGACATCGTTCATCGATGGATTTTCGTCAAAAATACGATCGATCCACTTCTTCTGCTCATCCAGCTTCCGCACGGTGCCTGTCAGGCGGACCATCTGCCAGTTCTTATTCAGACCGCTGATAGCGACATGCGGATTGCCGGTCAGCTGACGATAGAAATCTTTGCCGCGTCCTGTGCAGAACACCAGCCGGTTTTCCTCCGCAATCATGACATCGATAATCCGGTTGTGCGGCAGGCCGTTCTCATCGACCGTGGCAAAAGAAACATCCTTGATTTCTCTGAGCATCTGTAAACAATTCTGTGCGTTCATGGTATTTTCACCCTTCTGTTTTAACTTTTCATTTTATAGATCAGTTTTCTAATTCAGTTTCTGCAGCACTTCTCCGATATCCCCGTCTATACACACGGCTCTCTCTGCAATCTTCTCCGGGCAGTACGCCTCGCCCTTGTTGATGCAGGCATAAAATGCTTTGCGGTTTTCCTGTACTGCCTTCCAGAACGGAAACTTGATGATGACCGGGGTATTCATCCCGACACCAAGTTCCAGGTACAGGACATGCATTTTCCGATGGCGCCGGATAAAATCCTGATACCGCTCACAGGCTGCGTACCACCCGTCATCCTGCACAAAGGAATTATCACAGCGGAGATTCATCGTCATCTCGCTGCCATCGTCCGGGCACTGCGGAATCAGTGCAGACGGCACCTGCATCTTCAGTTTCCCGTTCTGAGGAGGCTGAAAAACGCCGTCCTGATCTCTGACAAAGCCCTGTGCTTCCATCATCCGTGTGACCATCTCCGCATTGTCATATGTTTTACGGATCTTCGGATTCACACTCTGCAAAAGCCCGTAATCACCCTGCGTATAGAAAAGCCTCTTCTTGTCGAATCCCGCCAGTTGGAACTGATGATCCACATTCGTGGTCAGCACAAAATAGTCCTTATCCTTCACCAGCGACAAAAGCTCCGGGTAAACATCGGAAGGTGCTTTCACATAGCGGTTGTAATAGATATGGCGGCTCCACCATGCCCAGTACGTTTCCTTGTCCGGAAACGGAAAAAATCCGCCGGAATACATATCGCGGATGCCGAATCTGTCTGCAAAGTCTCCGAAATACTTCTGAAATCGTTCACCGTTATATACAAAGCCGGCTGCCGTAGAAAGTCCGGATCCCGCGCCGATCATGACGGCGTCCGCCGTCTCCAGCTGCCCTGCGAGTATCGCCATCTGTCTGTCCGCCTCTTCGGTCACGCCGGCGGACATTCTTCCTGAAAGAAATGTATCAAACATCACTGCCTCCTTCATCTTGTAGTTGTAACATATCATGTTTCATCTATGATGTCAACGATTTTATTACATCTTTTGCGATTTTTTTTCGGAGGCGGCTGCATCTTTTACCGTGATGAAATATTTGCAAAAAGCGGGTGCCTGCACATGCGCTGCCCTTAAAATCCCAATCGAGTAGGGGAGATTTAACTCCCCTCTCACACCACCGTACGTGCCGTTCGGCATACGGCGGTTCAAAGTAACTTCAATGCGTGACGCTCATTATAATAATCGAGACAGCTTATAAGGCCTGCCTTCGCTAGAATCGGTTGAGAAATAGCCCTTTTGAGACACGTTTTTGTAGCTACCCAA
>ONOC01000062.1 GCA_900319355.1 uncultured Eubacteriales bacterium
CTCTTCCACGCTGTCGATATATCCGATCAGGATGCCCGGCAGATAGCGGTCGCTGATATCCGAGGTCACGACCCGCTCTCCGGAGGAAGCCGTCGCGTCAGCCTTCAGCTCGGAAAGCCCCAGCTTTCCTTCACTGATGAGGTCAAGACTGCCCGAAACAATGCAGGTTTCATCGCTGTCAAGAAGTGAGGCGCTGATCCTGCTGTCGTCATCGATGATGGAACGCACCCTTGCCCAGGTTGTTCCGACCTCCGTGACAATACCGGCAAGACCGCCGTCTGCAATCACATTCATGCCTGTTTTGATGCCGTCATTCGATCCTCTGTTGATCGTGAACAGATCGTACCAGCGCGTCGGATCCTTTGACACGACCCTGGCTGCGATTTTGTCAAAGGAAGCATAATCGCCGTCAAGACGGTAAAGATCCTGAAGTTTTTTCAGTTCATCCGCATTTTCCGAAAGCCTTGTATTTTCTTCCTCAAGATAGCTGACCTTGTTCTTCAGGGTTTCGTTTTCTTCGGAAAGCTCCTTTATGGTCCTCGCATCCTGATGGCGGCTGACAAGCCAGCTGCCGGCGCGGCCGATGCCGCTCTGCAGCGGCGTCAGAATCACACCTGCCCCGTTCCTCACGGCAGAAACGGGAAAGGCCTCGGCGACACCGAGAATGATCATGCAGATGCATACGATCGTAAGAATCGCGAGGGTAAAAGCATTTTTTCTGTTGTCCGGATCTTTTCTGCTGTTCTTATTCATTCAGGTACCTGATTTTCTGTCAGTAAAGAGCTTTGCCGGCGGGATACGCCCAGTGACCGAGTTCCCTGTGCGTCATAACAGCCTTCAGGCCGCATACGGTGCTCAGCTCATGGTATTCGGATACCCTGACGGGACATCCGAGCGCTTCGGTAAAATACGTCTCCGAGCCGGGTATTCTGGTACTTCCTCCGGTCATGAAGATGCCTTCGCGCGAGGCGATCTCCCGGATATGAGGCGGGATTCTCTCCATCACCTTTTTCAGAGAAAGACTGAGTTCATCCGTCTTTCTTCTGACGCACGAGATGACATTCGCCGAGGATACAATGCCGTCACGGGGAAGACCCGAATCGAGATCGATGCCTCTGACCTTGCAGCCCTCTCCTCTGTCCTCATTAAGTCGGCACAGCGTGATTTTCAGACGCTGTGCCGTGCTTTCACTGACCGCAAAACTGTTTTTCTTCCGGATGCCGTCCTGTATGGAGACGGTAAAATCATGTCCGCCGACGGGAATCATCTGGCTGAAGATTACATGCCTGTCGGCGATGACGGAAATTTCCGTATTCTGATATCCGATATTGATAAGGATAGCGCCGTCCGTATTCAGAATCGGGATGCCGAGAGCAAGCGCGTCGGCGATCGGCCGCTCAACCAGCAGAATTCCCGCGCTGCGGTATCTGCCCTTTTTCGCAATGGTCGTGTAGGTCCTGCGCTCAATGCCCGTGATATCTGTCGGAACGGCAAAATACAGCTCCGGATGGAATCCCGGGGTGCCCCGTCCTGAGGCCCTTCCGAGCAGGGTGTGCAGAACGGCTTCGGCGATCAGGGCATTCTGAATCCTTCCGCCCGCCATCGGCCTGATGAGTTCGACATTCTTCGGGTTTCTTCCCGAGATCTCATAAGCCTCATTGCCGACAGCGATAACGGACTCGCCGTTGCGCACCGCCGCCATATTCTCTTCTTTATTTATCGAATCATTCTTCGGATTGTAGACCTTCACCGAACCGGTGCCCAGATCCACGCCGAATGCACTGGAAAATGACATATACGTTATTCTCTCTTCATCAGAATCAGCATCTGGACAGAATATCCCCCATCAGTCCTGATTCCATAAAGCTGGTGTATTTTCTGTCACCGATCACGAGATGATCAATCAGCGGGATCCCGATGATTTTGCCGGCGGAAGCGATCCTCTCTGTGATTCTGATGTCCTCACGGCTCGGAGACGGGTCTCCGCTCGGGTGATTGTGAACAAGGATCAGCTGCACGGCATGATAGGAAAGGGCCGAAACAAATAGCTCCCTTGGCGAAAGCAGAGACTGATTGACGGTTCCTCTGGTCAGTTCAGCCTCACCGAGCAGATGATTCTTCGTATCCAGCATCATGCAGATCACGATCTCCTGCTCCTCATGGCGGAGGCGCTCCATATAGTAATCCGCAATGGTTTCGGGTCTGCGGAAATCCAGAAGCTTTCTGGCACCGCGCATCGAGATCCTTTTCGACAGTTCCCCGATACAGAGAATCTGACAGGCTTTCACCTTACCGACGCCGTTCAGCTCTTTAAGCTCCGGCAGGGTTACATGAAGAAGTCCTGTAATGCCGCTTTCAAAAGGGCATACATTCATGATTTCCCGGGCCAGCTCCAGAGAATTGGTACCCCTGGTGCCCGTCCTGAGAATCACCGCGAGAAGCTCTTCATCTGTCAGCACGTGCGGACCGTACTGCTCACACTTTTCGTACGGACGTTCGTCTGCCGGCAGATTTTTCATTACATTATTCGTATGATTCTGTTTTTTCTGATGGTTCATTTCCTCACCTGCGGCTGATCATCCGCAGATAAAGAGCGAAAAAGCAGATTTCCGGCTTTCCTGTGAGAGCGGAAAAATCTGCACGTCCCGATCCGGGGTGGGGATGCTGAGACGTATTCCTATTGTAACATAGGCTCGATTTGATCGAACAGAAAAATTATGACTAAAATCAGGAAAATGCTCTGTAATTTTCAGCAATTTTTTCGGCGGTCCGGATACCATCCATGGCGGCCGACATGATGCCGCCGGCATATCCGGCCCCCTCCCCCGCGGGATAAAGGCCCCTGACGGCACTCTCAAAGTTCTCATCTCTCAGAATTCTCACCGGTGAAGAAGTTCTGCTTTCAACGCCGGCCAGCAGGGTCTCCGGATGATCAAAGCCCTCCATCATGTGCCCGAAAGCATGCATGCCCTCGAGAAAATCATCACGGATTCTGCCGGGAAGAATGGTGTGGACACCTGCAAAACGATATGCCCCGCGCACGCACGGCTGCCACAGGCCGGAGGTTCCCGTCAGGCCCTTTTCAAAATCATCCAGCCGCTGAAAGGGAACTTCCCCCTCTCCCGCGGCAAAAGCCTTCTCTTCGAGATACTGCTGAAAATACATGCCGTCGAGCACGGGATTTTTTCCGCTGATGTGGTATCCGGCGTAATCCTCCGGACGCACGGCCGTGACGATCGCGCTGTTGGCGTATCCTGATGCTCTGTCGTGAAGACTCATGCCGTTCACGGTAAGCCTGCCCTCTTCCGAAGACGCATTCACAATATAACCACCGGGGCACATGCAGAAGGAGTAGACACCGCGTCCGTCCGAAGCGGTATGGGTCAGCTTGTACGGTGCCGCGCCGAGAACGGCGGGGGCATCCTCCCCGTAGAGCAGCCGGTTGATCATGTCCTGCGGGTGCTGTACCCTGAGGCCCACGGCAAAGGGCTTTGGTTCCATGGGTATCCCCATGTCGGAAAGAACCGTGAAGGTGTCCCTCGCGCTGTGTCCGATGGCAAGAATGACCGCTTCCGTGCGGTACTCCGTGCCGTCTGCCGTGCGCACACCGGTGATCCGGCCGTTTTCCGTCATGAAATCCGTGACTTCAGAACGAAAATGAACCTCTCCGCCGAAGGAAAGGATCTGCGCACGGAGATTTCTGACCACATCGACCAGAAGGTCCGTTCCGATATGCGGTTTCGCATCATACATAATATCTGCCGGCGCGCCGGCCTTGACAAACAGGCGCAGCACCTCCGCCTTCCGGCCTTCACGGTCATGCACGCCGGTGTTCAGCTTCCCGTCGGAAAAAGTACCGGCGCCGCCCTCTCCGAACTGAACGTTGCTGGAGAGATCCAGCGGGGCCTGCCCTTTCCAGAAAGCTTCGACTTTTTTCTTCCGCACATTCGCTTCATCGCCGCGCTCCAGAAGCACCGGCCGGTATCCGTGCCTGGCCAGCATCCACGCGGCGAAAAGCCCGGCCGGGCCGCTTCCCACGATGACCGGCGGTGCGGAGAGCTCCTTCGTTCCGCTTTTCGGAAAATGATAGCGGACCGCGGGGGCAGCGCTGATATTCCTGTTCCTCACGCGCGAAAGGATTTTCTTCTCATGAGCGATTTCCAGATCTACCGTATAGACGAACCTGAGATCCGAGCGGTCTCTGGCATCAATGCTGCGGCGTACGGTTCTGAGACGCCGTATTTCCTCAGGTGCCACATGAAGAAGGGATGCGGCCCTGGTTTTCAGATCTTCCGGTGCATGAAGGACAGGAAGCTTTAACTGTGAGATCCTGATCATATTCGTTACCTCCGATTATCGGAAAAATCATCCCGGCCTGAGGACCTGTCCGGCCGCCTGGCTGACTGCGCCGCATAAAGTCCGGCCACATAGCCGCTGGACCAGGCCCACTGCAGGTTGTAACCTCCGCAGTCTCCATACAGATCAACTGTCTCGCCGCAGAAAAACAGGCCGCTCACCCTGCGGCTTTCCAGATGCTCCGTCAGTGCGTCTGTACGGACGCCGCCGGAACAGGTCTGTGCCTGTTTCACAGAAGCCGACCCGGTGACATTTACGGCAAAATGGTGAATAAGTGACGCGAGAACCGCCGGGGATGCGTTTCTGCCGGCCACCTCGAGAACGGCTGCCGCCAGACGGTCAGGCAGCAGCCCCGTAAGCATCTCCGAAGCCGTGATGCCGGGAAATGCCTTTATTCTTCTTTCCAGTTCACCCCGCACGTCGTCTTCCGTCATCTCCGGCATCAGATCCAGCACAGCCGTCACATCACGTCCCTTTTTCAGCGCCGCCACGGCAGCACCGCTGATCTGAAAAACGGGGATGCCCGAAACAGTATCCTGCGTGAGCTGAAGCTCTCCGGTATCTGAAGCTGCCTTACTGCCGTCGATCAGAAGTGTAACCTTCGCATGCACTCTGGTGCCGTTCCAGGTCTTTGTACCGCGGCCCTTCACGCGGAGCGGAAGAAGCGAAGGCAGAAAACCGCTCACCGGAATGCCGAAACAGCCGGCAAAAACCGTGAGATCATCCGAAGACCCGCGGACTTCCGAAGCCGGACTTCCGCAGGCGACAACAAGTGAGCCGGCGTGATAGGTCCAGGTTCCGGTCTTTACAGCATATATACCCGCGCTGTCCTTTCCGGCGCTGATCACCCGCTCGTTTGTCTTGATTTTTACCCCAAGTCTCCGTGCCGTCATCAGCAGCAGATTCAGAACAGACAGGGACTGATCCGTGACCGGATACACCCAGCCGTTCCGATCCTTCGTCAGAAGTCCGATTGAATGGAAAAAATCCAGCGTCTTCTTTTCTGAAAAGCAGTCGATGATTTTTCCGGGAAAGGACGGATCCGGACAGTGATAATGCGAGCTGCTCATATCGAAGTTCGTCAGGTTGCACCTGCCGTTTCCGGTGGCGAGAAGCTTTCTGCCCGGCCTGTCATTCTGTTCCAGAACGGTTACGGCCGCGCCGTTCCGGGCTGCCGTGATGGCGGCCATCAGACCGGATGCGCCGCCGCCGATGATCAGAACCTGTCCGCCCATGGAATCACCTCCTGTCAGGACCGCTGTTCAGCGTATCTTCTGCATGATATCCCACTGATATCTCACTGCTGTTCTTCGACTGAAATCTCACTGCTGTTCTTCGTCTGAAATCTCACTGCTGTTCTGTGTCCGGACATCCTGCCTGTCCGGAAGATCAGAGCGTTACGAGTCCTGCGTCGATGACCCTCTGCAGACTCATGATGACGCCGAGTTTTCCGTGCGGCCAGGTCAGTCCGCCCTGGAAATACACGGCATACGGCGGTTTGATCGGTCCGTCCGCTGAAAGCTCGATCGAGGATCCCTGGACAAAATTGCCGGCGGCCATGATGACATTGGAATCGTAGCCCGGCATCGGCCAGGGCTCGGGGGTCACGTAGCTGTCAACCGGAGAAGCCGCCTGAATGCCCTGACAGAAGGCGATGACGCCCTCCGGTTTTCCGAAGGTCACGGACTGAATGATGTCGTGTCGCCCCTCCGTGCTGTCCGGCACCGTCTTAAAGCCCAGCTTTTCGTAGACATTTGCCGCAAAAATCGCGCTCTTCAGGGCTGAAGCCGTGACGGTCGGTGCGAGGAAAAAGCCCTGGAAAAAAGGCGCGTTCATGCCGATCGTGGCGCCGACTTCCTTGCCGAGGCCGGGGGTTGTCAGATAGTACGCGGCACTTTCCACACAAGCGCTGGTTCCGGCGATATAGCCGCCGCTCGGTGCCAGTCCGCCGCCCGGATTTTTGATCAGGGAACCGACCACCATATCGGCGCCGACGTCGGAGGGCTCGATTCGTTCCACAAATTCTCCGTAGCAGTTGTCCACCATGCAGATGACATCCGGACGGATGCCCTTGATGAAATGAATGAGTTCTCCGATTTCGGCCACGGAAAGCGTGTGTCTCGTCTGATATCCCTTGGAGCGCTGAATGGTGATAAGCTTCAGCTTCTCATGCTTCAGCAGCTCCCTGATGCCGTCATAGTCGAAGGATTCATCCTCAAGCAAGTCCACCTGACTGTAGGACACGCCGTATTCGGCAAGAGAGCCTCTGGAGGGGCGGATGCCGATGACTTCCTCCAGGGTGTCATAGGGTTTCCCGACAACAGATGCCATTTCATCTCCCGGACGCAGATTGCCCGCGAGGGCCACGCCGAGTGCATGGGTGCCGCAGGTGATCTGCGGGCGGACAAGCGCGTCTTCCGTGTGAAATACAGAGGCGTAAACCTTTTCCAGTGTCTCGCGGCCGATGTCGTTGTAGCCGTAGCCCGTGGATGAATAAAGGCATGCCTCGCCGACATGATTCTCCTGCATGGCATGAATCACCTTCAGCTGATTATATTCCGCCGTTCTGTCAATTGCTTCGAAACGGCTCTGAAGGCCGTCGGCGATTTTTTCACAGAATTCCGCGGTGTCTCTTTTGATGCCGAAAGCGGCATACATCTCAAACTGTTCGTCAGTCATTGAATATTCATTCCTTCCTGTTTCTGTATAAATATCTGTCAGCGCCCGGACTTTCCGTCATCCGGTCGGCTGATTTCTTTCAGCATAAAATCAAGGATCCGTCCGTCATCCCGGTCAAAATCTCCCTTTTCAATCCAGATGACGTCTTTTTCTCTGCGGAACCAGGTCAGCTGCCTCTTGGCAAAATGACGCGTATCCGTCCGGATCTGCTCCGCGGCCTCCTCCAGCGTGCATCTGCCTTCAAGATACGGGAACATCTCCCGGTAGCCGAGTGCTTTCATGGAGGGGCTGTGTTCTGTGAGGCCGCGCGCCGCCAGTCCCCTTACCTCATCCTCAAGGCCGCGCTCGAACATCCGGCTCACGCGCCTGTTGATCCGGTCATAAAGAATGCTCCGGTCATCATCGAGAACAAAATACCGGAAATCATAAGGCGATGATTTCGCCTTCTGTTCCTCGTTGTGACCGGAAATCAGCTGTCCGGTTCTCTCATGAAATTCAAGTGCCCGGATGATTCTTCTGATGTTGTTCGGATGGATGGCCTCCGCCGATGCGGGGTCGGTCTCCTGAAGTTTCCTGTACAGCGCCTTCGGATCCGTCTGTCCGAGTTTCTCCAGCTGTTCCCGGATCCCGGACCGTCCGTCCTCTTCTGTGAAGTCAATGTCCCGTAAGACAGCCTGGATATAAAATCCGGTTCCCCCGACCAGTATGGGAATCCGTCCCTCAGACCAGATGTGCGCCATGGCTTCTTTCGCCATCTGCTGGAAACGCCATACATTGAAATCCTCTTCCGGTTCAAGGACGTCGATCAGATAATGCGGAATGCCTCTTCTTTCACTTTCCGGAAGCTTGTCCGACCCGATGTCGAGACCTTTATACACCTGAATCGAATCACAGGAGATCACGGAACCTCTGACAGCCTCCGCAAGGGAGAGCGAGAGCTGCGTCTTTCCGACCGCCGTGGGTCCGGTGAGCACAATCAGTGGTTTTTTCTCAGATGAAACAGCATTCATTTATGACTTCCTCGCTGCAGTACTAAACAATGCGCCGGAATTTTCTGTCCAGCTCATATTTCGTGATGGAAATGATCGTCGGCCGCCCGTGCGGACAGTTGTAGGGATTTTCCAGTGTCAGCAGTTCGTCAATGAGCGCCTCCGCTTCCTTTTCGGAAAGAATATTGTTTCCCCTGACGGAAGCCTTGCAGGCCATGGTGGCGATCCGGTCGGTGATCACCTTTGGATCCGTGCTTCCTGTATCGTCCAGATGAGCGAGAATTTCCGTGAACAGATCCTCCGGCCTTACCCCGAACAGGTTGTCGGGCACGGCATTGACGCGGAAAGACGTACCGCCGAAGGGCTCGATGTCAAAGCCCAGTGCCTCAAAGGAATCCATATGCCGCGTGATCGCCGAGGCTTCCTTTGCCGAAAGATTCAGGATATCCGCCGGATAGAGCATCTGGGAAGAAATCTTCTTTTCCCTGTAATTTTTCATCAGCCGTTCGTAATTGACCTTTTCGTGCGCCGCATGCTGGTCAATGATATACAGCGAATCTCTGTATTCGATGAGCCAGTAGGTGTCAAAAATCTGTCCGATAAACCGGAACTGCCTGCGGGCCTGTTCGGACAGTACCCGGTCCTCCTTAAAGAGACTCATCTGTTCGGTCTTTGCGGGAGCGGTCGTACTGACATGGCTCTGTTTAACCGTCTCCTGCGCCGTCTCCTGCGTCATTTCCGGACCGGCCGGGCGGACCGCACTGCCTGCGGCGGCGTCATGATGATCACCTTCGCCGGCATGTCCGGCTGCTGTATCATGACCGTGATCCGGTCCGGCGGTCAGCCCTCCGGCATGCTCAGCCGGGCCTCTGTCAGCCATCGCAGCTGAATTCCTGTCTGCCGCCGCAGCTGAATTCCTGTCCGCTGTCGCAGCCGAATTCCTGTCTGCTGTCGCAGCCGGGGCCCTGTCCGCAGAAGGACGGAAACCCTGATCAGCCATTGGCTTACCGCTCTCCGGTCCGTAGGATGGAATTTCCGCAACGATCTGTTCCGCCGCCTCCTGTTCCCTTCTCACCCGCTCAAAAGGCTCGGGCACATTTTTCGGAAGCACCGGAAGACGTGCTCCGCCGTCCTTATTTTCCTGTTTTTCCTTATCCAGGCTGACGGAGGGAATCCGTTCCCTGTTCATCAGCGCATTCTGGATGGCCAGACAGAGGGTGTGATACAGCGCTTCCTGATCGGAGAGACGGACTTCCAGCTTTCTCGGATGGACATTGACATCAACCTTTCTGAAATCGATATCCAGATAGAGAAGGGTGAAGGGATAGCGGTGCTGCATCAGAAATCCGTGAAAGGCGTCTTCAATGGCCTTCGTGATGACCTGATTTTTCACGTACCGTCTGTTGATGAAGTAATTTTCAAAATTTCTGTTGCCCCTGGAGGCATTGGGACTGCCCACGAAACCGTGCACTTTCATCAGGTCGGATGACGCATCCACGGGAATCAGTTCCTTCGTCAGATCACGTCCGTAAATCTGGTAGACGATCTCCTTCAGATTTCCGTTGCCGCTCGTATACATGCGGTTCTGCCCGTTCATGATAAACTTGAACGAGATCTCCGGATGGGACAGTGCCAGCTCTTCGGCACAGATCGCACACTGATTTCCTTCAGCCTGAGGTGATTTCATAAAACGGGCTCTGACGGGTACATTGAAGAAGAGATTCCGGACAAGGAATGTCGTCCCGGAGGGGGCGCCGATCTCCTCACATTCCTTCTCCTCTCCGCCGTCGATCACATACCTGACACCGGTCAGGGCATCGGGTGTTCTGGTGATGCATTCCATTCTGGAGACGGAGGCTATGCTGGAAAGTGCCTCGCCCCGGAAGCCGAGCGAAGCAACGGTTTCCAGATCGGTGGCACTTCTGATTTTGCTCGTCGCATGACGCATGAAGGCCTTCCGGATCTGGTCCTTCGGAATGCCGCCGCCATTATCCGTGATCCTGATCAGACTGGTGCCGCCGTCTTTTATCTCAATGGTGATGGCTGTGGCCAGGGCGTCGATCGCATTTTCCACCAGCTCTTTGATGACGGAAGCCGGCCGCTCCACCACCTCTCCGGCGGCAATCTGGTCGATTGTATTTTTATCAAGAACCTCTATATCTCTTCCCATGTATTCCTGACTGCTTTCTGAAAACCTGTGTCATCATCTTCTGCCAGGTCATCCGTTGTCATGTTTTCTGTCTGAAGGCCGGTGCCTGTGAAGCACTGCTCTTTACCACCTGTTCTTTACTTCGCTCTGGAGGTGGAACAGCGTGTTCATGGCCTCCATCGGCGTCATATTCTGAATATCCAGACTCCGGATCTCGTCGATGATCCTGTTGTCGTCCGATACATCGAGAAACGACATCTGCTCCATGTCCACCGTATCGTAATGCGTCGTCTTTTTCTTCGCCTTCTGCTCCGTCAGATCCTTCACGCGTGCCGTGATATCCGAGTCCGAAAGCTGACTCACGATCTCATCCGCGCGTCTGAGCACGGGTTCCGGCACACCGGCAAGCCGTGCGACCTGAATACCGTAGCTTTTGTCTGCGCCTCCGCGGATGATCTTCCGGAGAAAAATAATGCCGTTGTCTTTCTCCCGCACGGCGATGCAGTAATTCTGAACGCCGGCGATTTTGCCTTCAAGCTCGGTCAGCTCATGATAATGCGTGGCAAAGAGCGTTTTTGCGCCGAGTTTCTTCGTGTCGGCGACATACTCGATGACGGCCCAGGCGATGGCCAGACCATCGAAGGTACTCGTGCCTCTTCCGATCTCGTCCAGTATCAGCAGCGAATTTCTGGTGGCATTCCGGAGGATATTGGCGACCTCGCTCATCTCCACCATGAACGTACTCTGACCGCTGGCCAGATCGTCCGAGGCGCCGACTCTGGTAAAAATCCTGTCAACGATGCCGATATCCGCCGATGAGGCCGGTACAAAGGAACCGATCTGCGCCATCAGCACGATCAGCGCAGTCTGTCGCATGTAGGTTGACTTTCCGGCCATGTTCGGGCCTGTGATGATGGCGACGCGGTGCTGCGTGTCGTCAAGCAGGGTGTCGTTGGCGATAAAAAGCTCATCGCCGGACATCTGTTCCACCACCGGATGCCTGCCGTCCCGGATGTCGATTTTTCCTTTCGTATTCAGTTTCGGACGGACATACCGGTTTCTGTCCGCCACAAAAGCCAGAGAACAGAACACATCCAGTGCGGCGATGGCCTTTGCCGTCTTCTGGACGCGGGCGACATTTTTTTCCTCGATCGAATGGAGCTTATCGGTGGTGTAGCGCTCGGATCCCGTCAGCGTCTGCCGGCGCACATAATAATCGGGCACTTTGTCCTTAAAGGAATTGGTGACCTCGATGCAGTAACCGAAAACCCTGCTGTAACGGATCCGCAGTGTTTTGATTCCTGTCTTTTCCCGCTCTTCTGCTTCCAGATCGGAGAGCCATTTCTGGCCGTCTGTTTTTGCGGAGCGGAATTCATCGACCATCTCATTATAGCCGTCTCTGATGATGCCGCCCTCTTTCATCGCAAGAGGCGGATCATCGACTATGGCCCGGCTGATCAGATCATAGAGGTCGTCGAGCGGATCCATGTCGGCCATGAGCTGTTTCATCAGATCTGACTCAAAGCCCGCCAGCAGCTGACGGATAAACGGCAGCATCTGAAGGGAATTCCGGAAGGAGACCAGATCTCTGGGGTTTGCCGAGCGATAGGTTATGCGGCTTACCAGCCGCTCCAGATCATACACCGGCTGAAGGTATTCACGGATCTCGTCCCGGATCATCGGCATCTTCGTCAGTTCTTCTACGGCCGAAAGTCTTTTTTCAATTTCGTCTTTATCCTTAAGCGGCTGCTCGATCATGGTTCTGAGCAGACGGGCTCCCATGGCTGTTTTCGTCCTGTCGAGCACACCGAGCAGCGACCCCTTCTTCTGCTTTTCCCGCATGGTCTCGACAAGCTCAAGGTTCCTGCGTGTGGCGCTGTCGAGCAGCATGAAGCGGTCGGAGAAATAAGGCGTGATCTCCGTCATCTGTTCCATGTTGCATTTCTGCGTCTCATAGAGATACTGAAACAGCGCGCCGGCGGCAATCTGTCCGCAGCCGAAATCATCGAGGCCGAGACCTTTCAGGCTCGAGGTTCTGAAATGCTTCTTCAGGATTTTTTCGCAGGCATCGCCGTCGAAGTACCAGTCTTCCAGTGAGGAAACGGCAATGCGGAGCCTGTCCCTTAAGTCATCCACATCCAGAGGTGACATCAGAAGCGCCTGATTGCAGATGATTTCCGAGGGCATGAATTTCATGATCTCGTCCCGGAGCTTTGTGTCGGTATCCGTCTCGGAAACAAGACACTGGCCGGTGGAAATATCCGCGATGGAAATTCCGTACCGGTCAGAGGTGGCAAAAATGCTCATGATGTAGTTGTTTTTCTTCTCATCCAGTTCCTCTGGACTGGTGACGGTGCCCGGCGTCACGACCCGGATGACGGCTCTTCTGACGAGACCTTTTGCCTTTTTCGGATCTTCTACCTGTTCGCAGATCGCAACCTTATGGCCGAGGGCAATCAGTTTTGCGATGTAGGTATCCGCCGCATGAAACGGGATGCCGCACATCGGTGCGCGCTCCTCAAGGCCGCAGTCCTTTCCGGTGAGCGTGAGCTCCAGTTCCTCCGAGACCATCTTCGCGTCGTCGAAGAACATCTCATAAAAATCACCGATCCGGTAGAAAAGGACGCAGTCCTTATATTCTTCCTTCGTTTCCAGATAATTCTGCATCATTGGCGAAAGCGCCATAAAGAAGCCTCCTCATTCTGATGTCTTTTTCTGATCCTTCCGTCCTGTCTTCAGGCACGGCTGCCGATGTAGTAAAATCCATGACATTTATCCAGCTTTACCGGCACGATTTCTCCGATCAGATCTTCGCTTCCCGGAAAATGAACGACGATATTATTCGCGAGCCTTCCGGTGACAAGAGACGTATCCTGTTCATTGACGTGCTCCACGAGCACATCCATCGTCTGTCCCTCAAAGCGGGCCGTTCTCTCACGGCCGATTTCCTGCACCTCTGTCAGCAGTCTCCCGAAGCGGTCTTTCACGACATCCTCCGGCACCTGGTCGTCCATCACGGCAGCGGGTGTACCGCTTCTCTTCGAATAGATAAAGGTAAATGCGCTGTCATAGCGGACTTTTCTTACCACGTCAAGCGTTTCCTGAAAATCCTCTTCCGTCTCGCCCGGGTAGCCGACAATGATATCGGTAGTGAGTGAGATGTCCGGCATCGCCGCACGAATCCTGTCGACCAGTGCCAGATAGGATTCCTTCGTGTAATGACGGTTCATGTTCTTCAGGATTTCCGTACTTCCCGACTGCAGCGGGAGGTGCAGATGCGGGCAGATGACATCGGCGTGATCTGCCATGACGCGGATCAGATCATCCGACAGATCCTTCGGATGGGATGTCATGAAACGGATCCGTTTCAGGCCGTCGATGCCGGCAATCTCTGAGAGCAGTTCGGCGAAGCTCACCGGCTGATCCAGTGTTTTGCCGTAGGAGTTGACGTTCTGCCCGAGCAGCATGATTTCCTTTACCCCGTCATCGGCCAGTTTCTCAATTTCACGGATAATGTCAACAGGCTCTCTGCTGCGTTCTCGGCCGCGGACGTAAGGCACGATGCAGTAACTGCAGAAATTATTGCAGCCGTACATGATGTTCACGCCTGATTTGAAGGCATAGGTACGGTCCACGGGCAGAGCCTCCACCGTGCGGTCAGCTTTTTCCCGGATATCCACGATCATTTCATCCGGATGATCGAGCACGCGGGAAATCAGTTCGGCCAGTTTGTATATATTGAAAGTACCGAAGATCAGATTGACAAAATCAAACTTTTCGCGGATGGTTTCCACTACCTCCGGTTCCTGCATCATGCAGCCGCAGAGGCCGATCATCATGTGCGGATTTCTGTTTTTCAGGGCATGCAGTCCCCCGAGACGACCGTATACCTTTGTGTTCGCATTTTCACGTACCGTACAGGTGTTGTAGATCACAAAATCAGCGTCCTCGGAATCTGATTTCACGAAGCCGATCTCCTCCAGGATACCGCGGAGTTTTTCCGAGTCTCTGGCGTTCATCTGACAGCCGAAGGTGACGACATCAAAGGTGAGCGGCCGGCCGGTTTCTTCTGACAGCGCGCGAAACTGCTCCCGTGCTTTCCTGATAAAAAAATACTGCCGGTACGGCTCATCCTCCGGCGCCGGCGCCGTGAGATCCATCGAATCGGTGATTTTTTCAATCTGTTCGTTCAGTGACATGTCGGTTCCTCCACTTTTCCTGAGCCGGCGTTATCCGGGCGGATCTGCCCGTTTCCGAGAATGATATATTTATAGGTGGTCAGCGCCGTCAGACCCATGGGTCCTCTGGCGTGCAGTTTCTGTGTGCTGATGCCGATCTCCGCGCCGAGGCCGAATTCTCCGCCGTCGGTAAAACGCGTCGAGGCGTTCAGATATACAGCCGCGGCGTCGACGCCGTCGAGGAACATCTGCGCGTCGTTCCAGCTGTTGGTGACGATGGTTTCTGAATGGCCGGTGTTGTAGTGATTGATGTGACGGATGGCTTCGGCTGTCGAATCCACGGTCTTCACCGAGATAATCAGGTCGAGATACTCCGTTCCGTAGTCTTCTTCCGTGGCAGGAACAAGCTTCGCTTCCGGGCAGGCCTTTTTCATGGCATCAAAGGCACGCTCATCTGCGCGGATTTCCACCCCTTTCTCTGTGAGTGCCTCTGCCACAGGACCGGCCGCGCTGTCCAGAACGGCGCTGTTGATCACGAGAGATTCAACCGCATTGCATACACCGGTTCTCTGGGTCTTGGCATTAACGATGATAGACACCGCCATAGGGATGTCGGCGGAGGCATCCACATAGACATGGCAATTGCCGACGCCAGTTTCGATCACTGGTATCGAACTGTTTTTCCGCACGGCCTGAATCAGATTCCTCCCGCCTCTCGGGATCAGAAGATCCACATAGTCATCCATCTTCATAAAGGCCTGCGTCGTCTCATGATCCGTTGCCTCGATCAGTTGTATCATGTCGGGGCAGAGACCTTCTTCGCCAAGTGCCCTGCGGATGACGGTGACGATGGCGCGGTTGGAACAGATCGCGTCGCTTCCGCCTTTCAGAATGACGGCGTTGCCGGTTTTAAACGTCAGAGCAAAGGAATCGGCCGTCACATTCGGACGGGCCTCATAGATGATGCCGATCACGCCGAGAGGCACCCTCTTCTGCCCGATGAGAAGTCCGTTCGGCCTTTTCTTCATTGACATAACGGATCCGATCGGATCATCCAGCATGGCAACTCTGCGCATGCCTTCCGCCATGGCACTGATTCTTCCGGAGGACAGCTGAAGGCGGTCAAGCAGACTCTCCTTCATTCCGTTTTTCCGTCCGTTTTCCATATCCTTACGGTTTTCCTCAAGGATCATGCCGGCGTTGCCCGTAAGGGCATCAGCAGCGCTCAGAAGAGCCCTGTTTTTTGCTTCTGTCGAAAGTCCCGCACCGAGAGAAGCAGCCTCTTTTGCCTTCTTTCCGATCGTGATCAGTTCTTCGATATTATGTTCCTGTGTGCTCATAAATTCTCCCTTATGATAAGCCGTCTGCTCTCTGCCCTTCGTGCTGTTCAGCCGGTGACGGCAGGCTGACGGAATCTGTCGCTTCCGATCACACGTTTTTCCGTAAAAATCGCCTCGGGCGGCACATCCATGATGGTGTACGGCACCGAGTCAGAAATCTGAAAATCAAAGGCGACCGCGCACCGGGTGATGGACCTGTGCTTTTTCAGATACCTGTCATAGTAACTTCCGCCGTAGCCGATTCTGTGACAGGAGGTATCAAAGGCCACGCCCGGCATGATCATCAGCACATGCTCCGCCTGATCTGCACAGATCAGATCGTGACGGGCCGGATCCGGTTCGAGAATGCCGTATTTCGATCGTTTCAGGTCGTCAAAGCTTCTGATGTACCAGAACGACATCTGACGGTGCGGCTCCGTTTTCGGAACAGCGGCTTTCTTCCCGTCCTGCCATGCCTTCTCGATGAAGGCAGGCGTGGAAACCTCATGGTCAAAGCTCACGTAGACGAAAACGGACGCAGCCTTCCTGTAGGCTTCCGTCGAGGTAATCTTCCGGAAAATCTCCCGGCTTCTTTCCAGAACCTCTTCATCAGAAATTTCATCTCTCAGCTTTCTGACGCGAAGGCGGATATTTTCTTTCAGTTCTTTCAGATCATCCATGGCAGATGCTGCTTTGTCTTCCATCTTCTGCTTCTGTGTTCTCCGTCTCAGTTTTCGGATTCCAGATAATCGATCAGATAAAACTCATCTTTCTTTCCCGGCAGGAACAGCGTTCCGATGGGCTCGCCGTTCACCACCCGGTGAATATTGTGAAAATCATCGCCGCTCGCGATAATCATGCTGCATCCTGCAAGTCCCGCGATACGCGCAGCGGAAAGTTTTGTCGCCATGCCGCCGGTGCCGGAGTTTGACCCCGTGGTAGATTTGCCCATGTGCATCAGAGATTCATCCAGATGGTCAACGGTCTCAATAAACTTTGCTCTGCTGTTCACATGAGGATCATCCGTATACAGCCCGTCAATATCAGAAAGAAGGATCAGCAGATCCGCATCCGTCAGCGCCGCTACAACTGCGGAAAGCTGATCGTTATCGCCGAAGACGGACATCGAATCAATCTCATAGGTGGCAATCGTATCATTTTCGTTGACGATCGGGACAACCCCCTGTTCCAGAAGTTCCTGAAAACAGTTTCGTGCATTATACCGGTTCAGGTTGTCCAGCATGGTGTTCTTCGTCAGCAGAACCTGGCTGCAGGTTTTGTTATATTCGGAAAAAAGCTTCTGATAAATCATCATCAGTCTGGCCTGTCCTACAGAAGCGCAGGCCTGCTTCTTCGCGATCGTCAGATCCTCTTTGCGCATGCCGAGCGCGTTCCTGCCGACCATAATCGCGCCGGAACTTACGAGGATGACGTCCAGCCCCCTGTTGACGAGGTCCGTGATTTCTCTTACCAGAATCTCCAGCTTCACCAGATCCAGCATACCCGTCTCATGGTGAGTCAGCGAAGAAGATCCTATTTTGATAACAATTCTGTGTACATTCGCAAGGCATTTTCTGCGTTCCGATATTCGTTCCGTATCCATGACTTTCCCCAGACATCCGGCCTCTGCCGGCATTTCTCTTTCAGCATTTCCGACAGTCACCGAATCTTTTTTTCTGTAAAGTAAACATCCATATCATACAAGATGCCACAGTACTGTATTAAGCCAGCTGCTTTGTTGCTTCGCAACTCTCGCAGCTGCCACATGTGGCCGACTTCGTCGGTCTGACGCGGCGTTCGCCTCACCGCATCACACTTCGTGTGTGCGGATGCGGCTCACTGCCCGCGCATATTCGCACTTCCGTGCCGC
>ONOC01000067.1 GCA_900319355.1 uncultured Eubacteriales bacterium
GCCGCGTCGCACGGCGTTGATGTGGTATCCATGATCGCGCCGACCTCTGAGGACAGAATCCGGACCATCGCGTCAGGTGCAAAGGGATTTATCTATGTCGTGTCATCGATGGGCGTGACCGGTGTGAGGAAGGAGATTACGACGGACCTCGGATCGATTCTGAAGGCCATCCGCGATTCCGGCACAAAGGCGCCGGCGGCTATCGGATTCGGCATCAGCACGCCGGAACAGGCAAAAAAAATGGCATCCCTGGCCGATGGGGTTATCGTCGGGTCCGCTATCGTAAAGATTGTGGCAAAATACGGCAAAGAGGCGGCGGAGCCGGTTTACGATTACGTGAAGTCAATGAAGGATGCCATAAGAGGAATGTGAGGTACATTGTATAAGTCTGCGCGCCGCTGCGCACTTCGTGCTCCCGCGGCGCTGCAGGTGACCGACTTCGTCGGTCTGACGCGGCGTTCGCCTCACCGCATCACACTTCGTGTGAGCGGATGCGGCTCACTGCCCGCGCATATTCGCATTTTCGCGCTGCTTCGCATCGCTCCATGCTCATACCTGCTGTCGTCGCAAAGCCATAGTCGGCCTTGCGCACCCTTCGGGTGTGCAGTCCGCCTCTGGCATGCGACGGACTTATACAGTGTACGTTGCTGAAAGTGGGATTTCGATGATATAATGACTCCGGCTGTGTTTTCTGCAGCCGGAGTTTTCTGTGCGGCGGACGGGGTCTGCGGGATCCGGGTACCGGTGTCTGCTGCACGTAAACATCCATACTACAAGTAGTGCCACATACTGTATAAGCTACGGATTGCTCCGTGCTTCGCACTCCCGCAATCCTACAGGTATTCGCACTTACGTTCCGCTTACGCGTCACTTCGTGCTCATACCTGTTGCCTTCGAAACCGCATACAGTCTCTTACACACGCTTCGCGTGTGACGAGTCTGTCTGCGATTCGAAGAGCTATACAGTAAAGTGATGAAACGGGGAATGATATGCTGGATGTATGTCTGCTTGGAACAGGTGGTATGATGCCGCTGCCGGAGCGCTGGCTGACAGCGCTTCTGACACGCTATAATGGCAGCAGTCTTCTGATCGACTGCGGCGAGGGCACACAGATCACGATGAAAAAACACGGATGGACTTTCAAGTCCGTCGATACGGTGTGCTTTACGCACTTCCATGCGGATCATATCAGCGGCTTTCCGGGATTTCTGCTGGCCATGGCCAATGCGGAACGCAAGGAACCGCTGACCGTGATCGGCCCGAAGGGCGTCGAACGCGTGGTATCGGGACTCCGCGTCATTGCGCCGGAGCTGCCGTTTGAACTGAAGTTCATTGAACTTTCGGGACCGGAGCAGAAGCTTTCCGTGAACGGATATCAGATCACGGCATTCCGCCTGCAGCACAGCATGACCTGTTACGGATACACACTGGAAATCCCGAGGGCGGGCCGTTTTGATGCGGCGCGCGCGAAAGCGCAGCATATTCCGATCCGTTTCTGGAATCCGCTTCAGAAGGGACAGACCATAACGGATAACGGTGTGACCTATACGCCGGACATGGTGCTCGGGGAAAAAAGACGCGGTCTGAAGGTTACCTACTGCACGGATACGCGTCCCGTGGCGAGAATCGCGGATTATGCGAAGCATGCGGATCTGTTCGTGTGTGAGGGCATGTACGGCGATCCGGAGAAGCTGGAAAAGGCGAAGGAGCACCGTCATATGACCATGTATGATGCGGCGCGTCTTGCCGCAGCAGCGGAGCCTCAGAGATTCTGGCTGACGCATTTTTCACCTTCCATGATGCATCCGGAATGGTATATGCGTGACGTGAAGAAGATTTTTCCGGCGGCGGAGGCCGGAGAAGACGGAAAATATCTGGATCTTTGTTTTGATGATGAATAAGAGGCCTGAATGAAGGATATCAGAATACTTGGCATTGAGACAAGCTGTGATGAGACGGCTGCCTCTGTTGTGCTGAACGGGCGCACGGTGCTGTCCAATGTGATCTCATCCCAGATTGATGTACATACACTGTTCGGGGGCGTTGTTCCCGAAATTGCTTCCAGAAAGCATATTGAAAAAATCGACCAGGTCATCACCATGGCGCTGGATAAGGCGGGCGTGGGCTTCGGCGATCTGGATGCCGTGGCCGTGACTTACGGGCCGGGGCTCGTCGGCGCACTTCTTGTCGGCGTCTCTGAGGCGAAGGCGATCGCGTGGGCACGTCATCTCCCGCTGATCGGCGTCCATCATATCGAGGGCCATGTGTCGGCCAATTATATTGAGCACCCGGATCTGGAGCCGCCTTTTATGTGCGAGATCATTTCAGGCGGCCACACACATCTGGTCATTGTGGAGGATTACGGAAAGTTCCGGATTCTCGGACGCACGAGGGATGATGCGGCCGGCGAGGCGTTCGACAAGGTCGCGCGCGCCATCGGTCTCGGCTATCCCGGCGGACCGAAGATTGACCGGGCTGCCCGGGAGGGAAACCCGGCTGCGATCGATTTTCCGAGAAGTCATGTGGAGGACAAGGGAAAGACGAATCTCACCTTTGCCCGCGGATCACATGAAATGAGTCCCTATGATTTCAGCTTCAGCGGTCTGAAATCAGCGGTGCTGAATTATCTGAATCAGTGCCGTATGACAGGACAGGAGTGGCATCAGGCCGATGTGGCCGCATCTTTCCAGGCGGCTGTGGTGGATTCACTGACAGATACGGCCATGCGCGCCGTGAAGGATTTCGGCGTGGACCGTTTTGCCATCGCCGGCGGCGTCGCGGCAAATTCCGCACTGCGTGCCGCCATGAAGCAGGCGTGTGAAGAAAATCATGTCACCTTTTATTATCCGTCACCGGTTTACTGCACGGACAATGCAGCCATGATCGCGACAGCGGGATATTATGAATATATCAGCGGCAGAAGAAGCGGCTGGAATCTGAATGCGGTTCCGAATCTCCAGCTCGGGGAGCGCTGATGTGCTGCGCGGGATAATGATGCCGTCAGAAAAGCAGGAACCGGACCCGTTCAGAGAAGAAGCGGGAGATTCGAAGGATAAGGAGTCAGAAAATGAGTCAGGATCAGTGTATCGCGGTAATCGTTGCTGCCGGCGCGGGGCGCAGAATGGGCGGTCCTGTAAGCAAGCAGTATATGGAACTGAAGGGAAAGCCGGTGCTCGCGTATTCGATCGAGCCTTTCCAGAATTCATCCCGCATCACGGGGATCGTTCTCGTGGTCAGTGCCGGCCAGGAAGACTATGTGCAGCTTCACATCGTGAACAGGTACGGCTTTTCAAAGGTGCGCAAAATCTGTGCGGGCGGTGCCGAGCGTTATGACTCTGTCTATCGCGGTCTGAAGGCAGCAGGCCCGTGTGATTACATATTTATTCATGACGGCGTTCGGCCGTTTGTTACGGAGGAGATCATCGAAAGAGGCTACCTTGTCGCGCAGGAATATGGTTCCGCGATCTGCGGCATGCCTTCGAAGGATACCGTAAAAATCGCCGACGCGTCCGGCATTGTCGAGGAGACGCCGCAGCGTTCCCGCGTGTGGACGGTGCAGACACCTCAGATTTTCCGCTACGGTGAGATCATGAAGGCATACGAGGAGCTTCAGGGATTTGACCGGACCGGCATCACCGATGATGCCATGGTACTGGAAACCATGGGCGGAACGAATATCCGCATGTTTACGGGAAGCTACTCGAATATCAAGCTGACAACGCCGGAGGATATGGATCTGGCAGAATTTATGATCGACCGGCGCAGGGGACGGGACTGACTTTTTCTGAGGGGGAACAGGTAAATGTCTTTTTCAACGATGCTGTTTCTTTTACTTTTTCTGCCGGTATATCTGCTTTTTTACTATACGGCGGGATCGATACACGCGAAGAACATCCTTCTGCTCGTGGCATCGCTGATTTTTTATGCATTCGGTGGAATACGCTATCTTCTTCTGCTGCTCGTGATGGCGGCGGCCGGCTGGCTCGCCGGAATTCTGATTGAAAAATCGGAGGGAAAGCCTGTCGCGAGGACATATCTGATACTGTCGGTGGCTGTTTTTCTGACCGTGCTCGGTATCTTCAAATATACGGGATTTTTTGTCGGTACACTCGGCGCCGTGCTGAAGAAGGGCTGGACGGTCGAAATCGCACTGCCGCTCGGCATTTCCTTTTATACTTTCAAACTGATTTCCTATGCGGCGGATGTATATCACGGCCGGGTGGAGGCCGAAAGAAGCTATCCGGCCTTTCTTCTGTATATCGCCAGTTTTCATCAGGTGCTGCAGGGACCGATCCAGACCTATGCCGACATGAAAAAGGAACTGTTCAGCAGAAAGGTCAGTCCGTCGATGATATCCGCCGGCATCTGGCGTTTTTCCGTCGGCATGGCAAAGAAGACCATCCTTGCGGATCACTGCGGGGAACTGGCGGATCTGCTGATCCCGCTGTCGGATCAGGTGGCATCGGCACCGACACTGGCCGTGTGGATCGGTTCGGCTATCTACACGATGCAGATTTATCTTGATTTTTCCGCGTACACGGACATGGCCGTTGGCCTCGGCAAAATGGCCGGCTTCCACTATCCGGAAAACTTCAATGAGCCGTATACGGCTGTTTCCGTCAAGGATTTCTGGCGGCGCTGGCATATGACGCTCAGCAGCTTTTTCCGGGATTATGTCTATATTCCGCTTGGCGGCAGCAGGGTCAGCCCGTCGAGAACAACCGTCAATCTGCTGGTTGTCTGGGTACTCACAGGACTCTGGCATGGCGCCAGCTGGAACTTTGTGCTCTGGGGCATGTTCTATTTCGTGCTGATCGTGTTTGAAAACCGGATGATCCGGATGAACAGAAAACCATGGCCGGTGGTACTGCAGCATATCTATACGATCTTTGTGTTCAACTTCGGCTGGCTGATTTTCCGTTTTTCGGATTTCGGGCAGCTGGGGAGCGCCGTGCGGGGATTCTTCGGACTCAGCGGATCGTTTACCAGTGCGGCGGTACGGCTGAATGTGATGAACAATATCTGGTTTCTGATTTTCTGCGTGCTGGCATGTACGCCGTTCTTTAAGAAACTGGAAAAATATCTTGAAAAACTGACGGTACGGAACAGAAAACCGGCAGCGGTGATTTTTGCGTCAAAGACCGTGCTGGCGGCCGTGCTGCTGCTCCTGTCCCTGTTCATGATGACAGGCAGCACCTATACACCGTTTTTGTATAATCAGTTCTGACAGAGAGGCAGACAGTCATGAATAAATCGGACAGACGTGCGGAACGGTATCAGGCAGAATCCCGCAGGGCAAAAAAGAAGTGGAACAGGATCTGCATTATGGTTTTCCTTGGTTTTCTTCTGCTTTTCGGTGTGATCGGACTGCTGATTTTTCTGCGTCCGACACGTTCGGCAGAAGAGAAAAGAAACCTGACATCATTTCCGCAGCTGATGGCATCCGGCATCTGGGACGGCTCTTTCTTCGACGGCATTTCAAAGTGGTATGCGGACACCTATCCGACGCGTGAGAGTATGATCAGCGCAGGGAACAGCCTGGAAAATATCTGGGGCGTGCGTACAGCGGCTATTTATAACGGAAACGCGGCTGCAGCAACGGCAGGTGCAGGGGAGAATGCTGCGGACGGGAGTGCGGACAGCACCGGTTCCGGTACAGGAGAATCCCCGACCGGTACGGAGAGCGTTCTGGCTTCCTCAGCCGCATCTTCGGATTCGTCGGACAGCGGGAACCTGATGGACAGCGGCGGCGGAGCCATTCAGATGACGCCGGAGGTGGCCGGTACGATTTACGTTGCCGACGGTTCCGGCTTTGAACTGTTCTATTACAATGCTGAGCAGACGACGCATTTTGCCGAAATGCTGAACAGTGTCAGAGACAGACTGAATGATTCTGTTCAGCTTTATGCCATGCCGGTTCCCGATGCCTTCGGCATCATGCTGTCCGAGGATGTCCAGGCTTCTCTCGATGCAGGAAGCGAGAAAGAGGCCGAGAAGGCACTGTTTGATCAGACCGGTGCCGGCGTTCATGCGGTGAAACTTTATGATCTGCTCCGGAGTCACAATAATGAATATATATACTTCCGGACCGATCACCACTGGACGCAGCTCGGTGCCTATTATGCTTATTGTCAGTTCTGCAAGGAGAAGGGCATAAAAGCTCACAGCCTTGATGAATACACAAAGAAGGATTTCGGAGAATTCCTCGGTACTTTTTATACGGCGAGCAATCAGGCGGCGGAACTGAAGAAGAATGCGGATACCCTTTATGCGTGGGTGCCGCTTTCGACCAATGATATGAAGTATACCGGAACAGACGGACAGACATACGACTGGAAGATCATCATGGATGCGGATGATTATGATGTGGGCGGCAAGTATTCCTGCTTTGCAGCCGGAGATGAGCCGTATGCTGTGATCGATAATCCGAAGATCAGTGACGGCTCCACCTGCGTTGTGGTCAAGGATTCCTATGCGGACTGCTTTGTTCCGTTCCTGACGGATCATTACGATAAGGTGTATATCATGGATTACCGCTATTATAACGGTGATCTGACGAGCTTTGCCAACAGTCAGAAGAGCTGTGATGTCATTATCCTCACCAGTATTGTATTTGCGCAGAGTGCAGACCGCGCGAATATGATAGAGGCTCTCTTCCCGGACAGCAGCAGTCAATAAAAATCTTGCATTTGAATAACGGCTATGATATATTTTAATAGTTCGGCAGGCAGCAGGTCTGCTGAACAGATACGGAGCGGTATCGAAGCGGTCATAACGAGGCGGTCTTGAAAACCGTTTGTCCGCAAGGACACAAGGGTTCGAATCCCTTCCGCTCCGCTTTGAAATCCCATTTGAATGACGGTGGATGAAGAGGTCAGGGTGTAAACCCTGGCTTTTTTCATACCGGGAAATCCGGACTGCATCAGCCTCGGGAGAAAGACAGTGCCGGAGTAATCGGAGATTCGGCAGACGGTGGTGCCGGAGCAGTCGGAGATTCGGCAGGCGGCGGTGCCGGAGCAGGCGGAGATTCGGCAGGCGGCGGTGCCGGGGCATGCGGAGATTCGACAGACAGCGGCGCCGGAGCATTCGGAGATTCGATGGAAAAGTGTCCCGGGAGACCGGAGCAGAGGGAAGACAGGCAGGAGAAGGTTCGGACAATGACAGATAAGACGTGCGGCAGGACGGGAAAATCGATGATGCGGGAAGCAGCAGAAAATAACGGACACGGAGAGGATTTTTCCGGAAAAGTGATCGGAAAGGCGGAGGACATGCTGAAGGATCACATGGCTGTTTATCCGGAAGCCCCGATGAAAGAAACGGCCGCGGTGCTTGTTCCGGTGATCAGAAAAGCGGACGGTCCGGCTCTTCTTTATGAGAGGCGCGCCTCGACGCTCTCCGCACAGCCGGGAGAAATCTGTTTTCCCGGCGGCCGGCTGGAAAAAGGGGAAACCCCGGTTCAGGCAGCTGTCCGCGAAACCTGTGAGGAACTTCTGGTAAGAGAAGATCAGATCAGGATTCTGGGTCAGATGAACGGTGTCACGGGTCCGGCAGGAGCTCCGGTCTGGCCGGTTGTCGCGGAGCTTTCCGGATACGGCGGCGATTTTTCCACAGATGAGGTAGGGGAGATCCTGACAGTTCCGGTTTCATGGCTCATGCAGAATCCGCCGAAGATCTACAATACGTACCTTGAAACCGTGCCGGCGCCGGATTTTCCATACGAGCTGATCCCCGGCGGAAGAAATTATCCCTGGAGGAGAAAAATTCACAGAGTCTGGTTCTATCAGTTCCATGATACTGTACTGTGGGGCCTGACTGCCCACATCACCGATTCATTTATCCGGCTTCTCGAGGCAGACGGATGAGCGTGTCCGAAGCGGAACGTATCCTGATGTCTGCTGAAACGGACGCCTTTTCCGCGTGCTGATCGCTGCTGCATATCCCCCACCCGGCAAACAGAGAAAAAAAGCCGGGTGGGGATTTTTCTTTCATCAGACAATCGCAAATGGTGGGAACGGGGAGAAAGAAATCAGAGCGAAAAACGGAAAAAGTGGGGGATAGTTGACAAAAATTAAAATATATGTAATAATGTCAATAAATCGTAACAATTTCGACCAGATGATTATGAATAACAGAGAAAATATCCGCGAAATGGTCGGAGAAAAACATCCGTGAAACGGTCAGAGGGACGAACGTCTGCGAAACGGCCGGAAATCACGGAAACAGGGTTTCAGGAGAAAATACATGGAAAAAACAAAATATTTCGGGAAAGGACTGATTGGCTGTCTGATTCTGGCACTCGCCGGAAATATGCTCTGGTTTTCTGCACGGAATACCATGGCTGATACGGCAGAAGTGGATGATGCAGCGGAGCAGCGTATGGTGGTCGGTTCATCTGAGGATGACAGCGGGCTGACGGCGGTTTATCGATTGTATAACAGTGAAACCGGTGAGCATCTGTACTCGCTCAGCACTCATGAGAGAGAAGTTCTGGTCACACAGTATAACTGGACAGACGAGGGAACGGCATGGTATGTTCCTTCCGGTTCCGGAACGCCGGTCTACCGTCTTTATAATCCGAAGACGGGACTTCATCATTACACCACAGATGTAAATGAATACCGTTCACTTCCGGCCTGTGGCTGGAATCAGGAAGGCATTTCATTTTACTCAGACGATTCTAAGACCTGTCCGGTCTACAGAGAATATAATCCCCAGTCAGGTAATCACAATTTCACAACATCGCTGGAAGAACACACAGCCCTTACGACCGAGTATAACTGGAATGACGAAAATACGGCTTTTTACGCTGCCAGTGAAGGTGATCCGAATGACACAATGAAAATTCCGCTGGTCGAGCAGGCGGAGAGCGCCTCTGTGGACACTTCGGAATTTGTGCGCACGGATGCGGACGGTATCACAGCAAAAGATATTCTGTGGATGACAACCGTTGTTTCCAGGGAAATCCGCGGAGGAAGCCGTGATGCAAAAGTCGGCGTGGCGGCAGTGATTCTGAACAGAGTGGAAAGCAAAGTCTATGATTTCAGGAATCTGAATACCGTGGAGGATGTACTTGGACCGAACGGAGGCTTTATCGCCTATGGTGTGCCGGCTGTGACGGAAGAGGAAATCTATCAGGTACTGACAGACTCACGTTACAATTATGATGAGTGTCACGAAGCTGTCATTGCCGCACTCAAAGGTGAAGATCCGACAGACGGTGCACTGGGTTTCTGGACGATCACCTACTGGAACAGCAAAGGCGGATGCAGCTGGGCAACGTGGTCAAAACCGTTTGCAGATGATAATACCATCTTCTTCGGATGGTAAAATCCGGACGGTGGTGATATGTGCTTAAAAAGGCGGAGAGGAGGCAGTCATGCTTCGTCTCCGCATCTTTTTCAGGACTGCTTTTCACTTTGTTCCGGCCTGTTTCCGGGGAATTTTAAAAAAAATAAAATTTCCTCTTGCACGGTATGGGAACTTGTGATATTATACCAACTGTTCGCCCGCTGAACGGGTTCACATCCATGACCTGTCAGACAGGAACGGACAGCTGAAGAATTGAATAACTTATTTTTGATTCGAGCAGTCTCATGGAGATGTACCCAAGCTGGCCGAAGGGGCTCCCCTGGAAAGGGAGTAGGTCGTGAGAAGCGGCGCAAGAGTTCAAATCTCTTCATCTCCGCTCGGCGGATTTATTCCGGCGAATAACAATGAACATTGACAACTGAACAGTAAAACACATCCTCGAAAATTCAAAAATTTCAATTTTCGAGCGGAGACTCGGATGGATTTCGAAAGTGTGAAAACATTTGAGAAAGAGATCCGACGAATCCTTAAAACACAGTAATCTTAGGATGAATCAGCTAAGTGTT
>ONOC01000072.1 GCA_900319355.1 uncultured Eubacteriales bacterium
ACAGAACCCCGGATGAAATCTTCGAGGAGGAAATCGACCGAATCTACCAGGCTACTGCCTAGCGGAGGGTGTCCAACTTGTTGTTGCAATTTAGGAAAAGATATTTCTCAGAACAGACCAACGGAACACCAGATATGGAGTATGTCTGTTATCTTTGGTTCTTATCTTGGAGAAGTGATGCTGAAAAACGGCCTTTCAGAAAAGGGCTATAAATGGGGCCAAGATAACACATCTGATATACCGCTTTTAATTAATGCAGCCGGAGGCTACGTTACCCCGAATGACAAAGTTTATAAGAGATTAGTAAACGGCACGGAAGATAATGTAATATCTTTTTACGATGCAATTATGGAAATGGCGTAAATAGTCAGGACCTCCTGTGATATGGATCTATACCACAGGAGGTCATTTTGCGCTTATAAGATGCTATTTACATAAAAAGTTATATACGCTCACGTTAAGTGATATCAGACTTTCGTGAGAAGGTTATTCTCCATAACGATATAGTTGTTTTTCCTAATCCGTTAGATGTTTTCAGAGCATCCCTGGGATTGAAAAATAACATTATCAGAGGGATTGTATGCTGATTACGCAGGATAAATATCTTCAAAAACTGATGGATATACAGTAAAATAAAAGAAGCTTGAATTTTGCAATATAAGTGAAGCGAGGCATCATAAATGCTGGATAACATCATCACCTATATATGTATTTACGGTGGAATCAATCTCGTGTATTTTCTGCTCGAGCTGGACAATACACGAAGAAGAAAAAAATTAAAGGAAGAGGATGAGCGCAGCGGCCGGATCACGGTTGTGCAGCCCAACATGGGAAAAGTTTTTTTCGTGCTGGATCTGATCGTGACCGTTATTGTGCTTTTTGCTTTGCGGGACGTACTTCCAGAGGACACGCGGCAGGCAAGAATATTGATCATTTGTCTCTCTGCTGTCTGCGCCGGGACCTTCGTGATCTCTTATGCCTGCGCGATGTGGCGGGTTACGGTCACAAAGGAGAGCGTACAGTACCGAAACTGGCTCGGAATACGACGCGAGTTTCCGATCGGGGAGATCGGCGAATGCCGTATCAACAGCCACGGCGTTCGCGGGTATTACAGCAAAGGAAAGAAACTTTTTTCTCTGGAGTATATTGATACGTCGATGAATACATCCCTCGGTATGAACGCGATAAGCGCAATCGAGGCGAACAACGAACTGGCAAGGCCGGAAATCCGGATCACCTCTGACAAGACGCCGGGACGGGACGGCGTTGTCCGGCTGCAGAAGATTTCGCTGATCGCTTTGTCCGTCGGCATGGTGTTTTTCGGTGCGATGGCTGTCTGGACAGTTGTTATGAACTTAACGCCCGCCTGGATCATATACCTCGCGCTTGCGGCTTTTTTCGCTTTTGAAACTGCGGACGGCCTTATAAACAAAACATGGGCGGAGAAGGACGGTGTCTGCTGCAGCAGAGTCTTTAAGAAGAAGACCCGCATTCCGTATGAGAAGATCAAGAAAGCCGTTTACCGCAACAACGCCAATGCCCGGTATCTTGATTTCTATGACAAAGACGGGAAGAGACTCCTGCGGGTTGTGAGAGACTATACAGGCTATCCCGTATTTGAGAAAAGACTGAAAGAGCACCATGTGCATATCATGGAAAAATGAAGACCGGGTAAGGATGCTCGTTTTCCTTCATATACCGTTTGGCACAACACCCGTATAGCCAGGGGTTGTGCCATTTGTGACAATAAGAAATTTATTATTACAATGTCAGCGTCGATGATGGGGAACACACCGCAGCGGCGACCGCCGCTCGTCTTTCTATGCAGGGGAGAAGTAGACAGAGAATAATTCGAAACTATCGGAGGTAAAAAATGAAGGGCGAAAAACTAAAGAAGGTAAAAATATCTGTCATAGAAGTTACATTTAATAAAGAGAGAGCTGAGAAATATGCTCCGGAAGGATACGGTTTATGTGAACTGCATTCTGTCGGACAGGTTTTCTATTCCAATGGCTGGCAGAAACCGACAGGTCTGTGCGACAATGCGTGGAACTGCATGAGAGATTATGTACTGGCAATTTCGCAGGGGGCCGGTTATATTTATGGCGATGGTGGATTCACCAACAAAGAAGGAATGGTCATTGTTTCATGCAATGATGGAATCCGCCCGGTTATTTTCAAGGTCGAAAAAACGGATATGATTGCAGAAACATGGAATGAAGACCTGGAAACGGTTCGAGATCAGCATAAGGATCCAAACAATACCTCTACAAAGTAAGAATATCAGTATAGCTGCATAAAACAATTAAATATATCATCTTCATATGACGCAGAAATTATCCGCCTTCCCGGAAGCAAATTCTTCCGGAAGGCGGCTTTTTCACATCAGTATGCCGTATTTGTTCTGCGGCAGCCGGTAAACGGGCTGCCCGGCATTGCCTCATTCCCATATATAGCTGGTCATGGCGATGGACCCGAGATTGCAGACATTGTTAAACACCTGTACATCGCTGCCTGCCGATGCGCCAAGACAATAGATAAGCGGCAGGTAATGATCCGGCGTCGGAACGGCATAGGAACTGAACGGAATATTTTCAAAATGTATGACTGTGCGGTCCTGGTGACGGATGACAGCATCGGTCACGATCTGATTAAAGCGAACTGTCTTTTCTGAGCCATCTGGATTATCCCACTCGACCATGCGAAGGTTGTGAACGACATTGCCGCTTCCCATGATCAGATAACCTTCTTCGCGAAGAGCAGACAGATCTTTTCCGATGGCATATGCCTGTTCTGCCGAAATATCCCCATTTACAGAGAGCTGCACAACCGGAATATCCGCCTGCGGAAACATATGGACAAGCACTGTCCATGCGCCGTGGTCAATGCCCCAGCTGTCGTTGACGCGAACCGCTTTTCCAAGGAGTCTCTGAACGGATTCTGTCAGCGCGGCGCAGCCTTTTGCCGGGTACTGCACTTCGTAAAGCGCATGCGGAAAGCCGTACATGTCATAAATCTGCTTCGGATTTTCGGCACTCTGAATCATGGTGCCATGCGTATACCAGTGTGCGGATATCATCAGAATTGCCTTCGGTTTTCCGTATTTATCCGTGATTGTCTTTCCCACGCTGTGCAGTGTCCGTGTCACTTCATCATCCCGCAAGGCAAGCATCGGGTCGCCATGTCCGGAAAAAATAACCGGCATTTTCATAATCGTTACCTCCGTATTTTCATATTACTTCAATTATCATACCTGGTACTGATTTATTTGCTGCTTTAATAATATGACCATATGTGATACATTACAAGCAGGATTTTTTCCTTGAGCAGGTATGTTTTCCTTTAGAAATGAGGCAAATTATGAAAAAAGAAACTTGTGAAAAGGCCGGCGAATTCGGCGTTTGTCCCTATGTGACCGCGCAGCAGATCCTTGCCGGCAAATGGACGATTCTTATTCTGCACGAACTGGAGGACGGGCCGAAGCGTTTCAGCGACCTGCGCCGGCGCATCGACATCACACAGGCTACGCTGAGTACACAGCTGCGAAAACTCGAGAACGAAGGGATGATTCACCGTGAGGTTTTCGCCGAGGTCCCGCCGCGCGTAGAATATTCGATGACGGACATCGGGGAAAAATTTATTCCGGTGCTGCAAAGTATTGAGGTATGGGGCAATGAGTATATCGGATATCTGAAAACAAAAAACAGGACGTAAGAAGAATTGCCGGTTCAGGTATCAGCAGCGATACCTCTTCTTTGTTCTGGTAATAAATGCAGACGGTATAAGGATGAATGAAAATGATTGGAGGAACAGGTATGCCAGAGATGGAAAACAATGTACTGGAAGTAATTTTAAAGCGCCGCAGCTGCCGGAAATACGCAGGAGAAGCAATCCAGGAAGAGAAAATGAAACGTATTTTGGAAGCGGGGCTTCTTGCACCAACCAGCATGAATAAGAAGCCATGTGAATTTTACGTCATTACGGATAAGGCAGTTCTGCAGAAATTATCTAAAGCCAAGAAGATGGGTGCAGGGATGCTGTCGGTCTGCAGCGCCGCCGTTGCTGTCCTTGCAGACAGCGGTAAATCGGATGTGTGGATCGAAGATTGTGCCTGCGCACTTTCTTATATGAGTCTTACAGCGACAGCGGAAGGCGTAGGAAATTGCTGGTGTCAGATCCGAAATCGAAGCACACTTATGGGAAAAGATGCAGAAGGCAATGTCCGTAAGGCTTTGGGCGTCACAAACGAGAAAATGCGGCTTGCCGGCATTCTGGCTCTCGGTATGCCCGCGTCAGAGGCAAAACCGCATACTGAGGACGAGGTCGACTGGAAGAAAGTGCACAAGATTTAAACGCCAAGGGAGCGCTTGTCAAGGTAAAGCGTTTTCCTGTTTATCTCCATTGCTGAAATCTTAAGATGTGCCGTATAAATCATTGATTTTTGCTCTTAAAACAAGCACAGTGCCTCGGTATAACAGACACGAATGGTGCGAAATCATATTGCGGCGGCGGCACTTGTGCTATGCGTTTTCGGAATGCTTGCAGCACTGAGGGCCAGTGTAAGTTTCATGCCTTCTGATTGCCATGCTCGCGATGGATATAATCATAAACAGGAGTTTTTATGTCTCTCTGTTGATATTGGGAATATATCCGGTATCTTTCCTTGCTTATTTCATGCTTGGAGGGTATGCCGGGTATATGAGCGTTTCACCGGTATATGACGCATATATTCAAAAGAAATTTCCAAAACTGATCGCGGCGACAGTGTTCGGCACATATCTGATCCTGTCCCTTGTGTGTTTTATTCTGCAGAGTATGCATATCCCTTCCTTCTCTGTTTAAAAGAAACCGGGATGATTTCAAACGGAGAACGCATTCTCGCATTCTCCGTATTTTTTTTGACCAGTCATATTGACAATCATCTATCTATGCGCTATATTCTATACATAGACAAATATCAATACGAGGTACATCTATGAATACAGATCAGATTTCTTTAATATGCAAGGCACTGGGCGATCCGAACCGTCTGAAAATCGTACAGATGCTGTCCGGATGCGAGAAGTGCGCCTGCGTCATTCTGGAAGAGTTCAATATCACGCAGCCGACCCTGTCGCACCACATGAAAATCCTCTGTGACTGCGGGCTGGTCAATGTCCGCAAGGACGGCAAGTGGAATCATTATTCCCTGAACTGTGATACGCTGCGGGAATTTCAGGATTTTATCGGCTCCCTTGATTGCAGCATACAGACTGGATGCAGCAGCGGAAAGTGTGACTGCAGATGATCTGGGATTTTATACAGAATCAGATTCTGGGGATGAAATGGCTGAATGTCCTGATCGGCAGGATGCTTATATCATTCGGACTGGATACGGAGACGCGGATCGGCGGCAGCATACAGTTTTTTATTTATGATGTTCTGAAGATCACGGCGCTGCTCTGCATCCTGATCTTTCTGATCAGCTATATTCAAAGTTATTTCCCGCCGGAGAGAAGCCGGAAGATCCTCGGAAGGTTTCATGGGATCTGGGCGAATTGTATCGGGGCGCTGCTGGGCACGGTAACGCCGTTTTGTTCCTGTTCGTCCATTCCGCTTTTTATTGGATTTACGAGTGCGGGGCTTTCGCTCGGCGTTACTTTTTCGTTTCTGATTTCCTCGCCGATGGTGGATCTGGGGAGCCTGGTCCTGCTGATGAGCATTTTCGGGACAAAGGTTGCCGCAGTCTATACCGTGGTGGGACTGGTCATTGCCGTCATCGGCGGTACGCTGATCGAGCACATGCACATGGAAAAGTATGTCGAGGATTTTATCTATGAGAGCAACAGTACGGTCGACATCGCCTCGCCCGAACTGACGCAGAAGGACAGGCTGATCTACGCAAAAGATCAGGTCGTCTCTACTTTCAGAAAGGTGTTTCCGTACATTCTGATCGGTGTCGGCATCGGCGCGGTTATCCACAACTGGATACCGGAAAATGTTGTAGAAAAAGTGCTTGGCAGCGGCAATCCGTTCGGCGTGATTCTGGCGGTGGTCATCGGCATACCGATGTATGCGGACATCTTCGGGACGATTCCGATCGCCGAGGCACTGCTTGCCAAAGGTGCGCTGCTTGGCGTGGTCCTTTCCTTTATGATGGCCGTCACGACGCTGTCGCTGCCATCGCTGATCATGCTTCGCAAAGCGGTGAAACCGAGACTTTTAGGTACGTTTATAGCAATATGTACGATCGGCATTATTATCGTCGGTTATTTCTTTAATTTCATACAGCCTTATATTATCTGAAGGAGGAACATTTATGGCAAAGAACTGGTATCCGGTGATTGATTATCTGCTCTGTCTGGAATGCGGTGCCTGCAGCAGCATGTGCATGCACGGCGTATATGACCTCACGGCAGCGCCGACGCCGCGGGTCAGCCATCCAGATTGCTGCATCGATCACTGTCATGGATGCGGCACGCGTTGTCCGGCCGGGGCCATCACCTATGTCGGCGATGATACGGGATGGGTGCCGCCGGCAGGCAATAGAGAAGCGGCAAAGCCGGAATCCTGCTGCTGCGCGGATGCAAGACAGGAAGATAAGCACGGCGGAAGCCGGAATATATAATGGAGGTATAGCAGAATGGGATTATTTGGCAGAAAGAAAGACAAAAAGGAAGAAGATACGATGGCAAAATGCACCTGCGGATGCGGCGGAAATGCGGCCGCTGAATCCGGGAATCCTGCAGATTCATCTGCGCCGGCGGAGCAGCATGCCGGTGTTGCGGTGTCAATCAAGGTCCTGGGTTCCGGATGCAAAAACTGTGAGGCACTTTTGCAGAATACGAAGGATGCCGCCGCAGCCATGGAGCTGCCAGCGGATATCGAATACATTACGGATATGAGAGAAATTGCGAAATACGGCGTCATGAGCACGCCGGCCCTTGTCGTCAATGAACAAGTTGTTTCTATGGGAAGGGTTTTAAAACCCGGCGATGTTCAGAAACTCCTGAAAAAGATCGGTGTCGCATGACGTCTCCGGCCTGCAGCCGGGGCAGTGATTGCCCGTTCAGGCTGTTCTGGCTCTGCCAGCACATCAACGGAAAGAGAGGATATACCGCGTGGCAAGTATTAAAGTAGCCTTTATCTGTACCCATAACGCCTGCAGGAGTCAGATTGCAGAAGCGATGGCGAGGTACATGAACCCGGGAGGGTACGAATTTTATTCTGCCGGCTCTGCTGTGAAGAAACAGATCGATCCGGCTGCGGTGCAGATCATGAAAGATCATTTCGGTATTGATATGAGCGGGCAGTATCCCAAGACAGTGCAGGAGATCCCGGAGCCGGATATCGCCATTTCCATGGGCTGCGGCGTCCGGTGTCCGTACATCGGCAGGGCGTTTGACGACGACTGGGGACTGGAAGATCCAACCGGCAAACCGGAGGAGACATACATGGCAGTGATCCGGGAAATTCAGGAGCACCTGAAAAAATTTTTCCGAAATGGTTCCGTTTTTCCGACTTTCTGAAACTTTTAATATACTTTTGCCGTTTTATTAATATAGTACCCGGATGGGGGCGAGTATTAATAAGAGACGAGGAGTGAATGAAATGAGGGAAAACAGGAAACGTTTGCTGGTCACGGCTGTTTTGCTTGCGGTCTCACTTGCCGCGTGGTTTTTCGGGGCAGGGATTGACCGCTCTTCGGAGCAGGCAGCTATTAATGCGTATTATGATGACCTGACGGAAAACAAAGAAGATTACATGGAGCAGATTGAACGCGCACTGGAAGGACATGACACTGACCTGACAGCGGAGGAGGTTTACGACCTGGAATGCCGCTACTGGCATATACAGCAGGATGGCCGCATTTCGATGACGGAGCTGGTGACGGCGTGCCGGTGCCTGAAAACAAGTTACGAAGGCAATTACAACCTGACAGAAATGAGCTATGGCAGAGGCGGCACGACGGACGGGGATCTGCAGATGCTGAATGCTGTCATCATCGTGCTCGCGGCCATCATCGCCGCAACCTTTGCAGCCTTTGCGATTTCACTGCTGATGATGATTTTCGGAAAGAGTAAACGAGGACCGATACTGTATCTTGTCTTTGCGGTCATCGATTTTCTGCTGGCGATCTTCCTGATGTTTGTCGGCTTGAGTCTGAATGATGCAGATGCAGGCTTGCCGGTGATGAGTATCGTATCGCTTGCGGCCGCCATTGCCGCGGTGATCGCATGGCGTGTTATGAAACCGAAAGAAGAAACAGCATAATATGGATGAATGAAGAGAAACAATCAGGAGGGACAGGCTTCGGCGCCGGGAAGGAAAGAAACTGATGCTGTACTATATTGGCTATGAACAGGAAGCGGCCGGCAGAAATACGCTCTATTATTTTAATTTTGCCGACAATATGATCTATACGGCGGAGAAAGGCAGCAAGGCTTCGGGTACGGCCGGCAGTGCCTGGATCTGCCTGCTCGCCGGCCCAACGGCGACGCTGCTTGAGCGGCTGAGCCGGGGGAGCGCCCTCTATCGGGGGACGGCTGCCGATCTGTGGGTTTTTGCCCTGATCCTGCTGGCAACGGCTGCCGTGTATCAGCCTTTTCGGCGGAAAAAGGAAAAGAAAATCACAGACGGCGCGCAGAGTCTTTATCCGTACCGGAATCTGACAGAGCGCCTGCGGGCACTGGAGCGCAGGCGCAATATCATTGTCTATCCGATGCTGGCGATTCTGATATTGCTTGCGATCGGCAGCCTGATTCTCATGATGGAAGATGGCCTGAGCCTTTTGGTGTATTTCAGCGTCTGTATGCTGCTTTCCGCTGTCTCGCTGGCGCTGTGCGTGATGGACCCGGTCGGCGGTCTGCGCTGGAAAAGGAGAATCCGCAGGCTCCGCCGACGGGATCAGGGATTGTGAAAGACGGTTGGCTTTTCGGTTCTGATGACATTTTTTACTTTTACAACGCGCAGCCATATCATCACGATCAGATCGAGAAGCGGCAATAAGGTCAGCAGAGAGAGAATAAAAGCTTTTACGGCAGAGATCTCTCTCTGCTTTTTTAAGTGCGCCTGGCGGCGCACGTTTCTAGCCGGTGCAAGTCCGGAGTCCGCCCGGTAGTGGGAAGGACATAGCCGAAGGCAAGGGTGTTCACCGT
>ONOC01000071.1 GCA_900319355.1 uncultured Eubacteriales bacterium
AACCGCCCGACCTATCCGACACAATGGCCAAGTGTCGGATAGGAACGGCAAAATTTTTTGCACTTCTATTGCTTCTTTATCACACATAAGCAAAGTCTCAGGGCATGAAACAGCTGATGGCAGGCGGCGGTGTCGCATTCATCAGGATCACCCTTGTGCCTCTGCTGTCTTCCCTGTTCCCCGCCTGAGGAAGGGAGGGGTGCATAAATGCTGTGGGATTCAATAGCAGAAGGAATTACAAACTGGATCAAAGGGATCCTGATCAGCGCGATCGAGAGCAGCATGCAGAGTCTTTTCTCTTCCGTGAGCACCCAGGCAGGAACGGCGGCTGCCGTGATCGGGCAGTCGCCGTCGGATGCCATGGGCGGAAGTGTGCTGACATTGATACAGAACATCTCGGAGACCGTCATCATGCCGATCGCCGGGATCATTCTTACGTTTGTGGCGTGTTATGAGCTGATCACGATGGTCACGGAGCATAACAATCTCGCAAACCTGGACACATGGATCTTTTTCAAATGGGTCTTCAAGACAGCTGCGGCAGCGCTGATCATTTCCAATACGTTCAATATCGTCATGGGAGTCTTCGATGTTTCACAGTATGTGATCGGGCAGGCTTCCGGTGTGATCTCGACAGAAACGTCGGTATCGTCTATCGACATGGACGCGCTCGATGCGTCGCTGCAGGCCATGGATGTCGGGCCGCTTCTCGGCATGCTGATCACGGCACAGCTCATGCAGCTGATCATGCCGATCATATCCGTCGTTATCACGGTCATCATATACGCGAGGATGATACAGATCTACCTCATGGTGTCGCTTGCGCCAGTGCCGATGGCGACGTTCGGCAGCCATGAGATCTCGCATGTGGGCAAGAACTTTGTCCGGTCGCTTCTGGCGCTTGCTTTTCAGGGCTTTCTGATGCTCGTCTGCATCGGGATCTATGCCATGCTCCTGAAAAATATGACGGTTTCCGATGACATCATCGGCTATGCCTGGGGCGTGATCGGATATTCGTTCCTTCTGATCGTGACGCTGATTGAAACAGGATCCATATCAAAGAGTATTTTTGATGCTCATTAAGGAGGGTGAGGAAAATAAATGGCAGCATATGTACCGGTTCCGCGGGATCTCTCCCGCGTGAAGGAAAAAGTGTTTCTCAACCTGACGAGGCGGCAGACACTGTGCTTCGGGGCGGCGATCCTGATCGGACTGCCGCTCTTTTTTCTTGTGAAGAAGACGGGAAATATATCGCTGGCTTCGCTCGTCATGATCCTGGTGATGATCCCGTTTTTCCTGCTCGGCATGTACGAGAGAAACGGGCAGCCGTTCGAGGTGTTTCTGAAGCAGTATATCGAGTTCGCGTTCATCAGGTCGAAGAAGCGTCTGTACAAGACGGATAACTATTACAGGATACTGGCCCGGGAAGACTGGGCGGAAAAGGAGGTAGACCACATTGTCTCTGTTTCACAGAAAAGAAAAGGAAAGACAGATAAAAATTCCTGAAGGGCTTACCCGTTCCGAGAGAAAACGGGTGAAAAAGATCGTCACGGCGGCGCGGGGAGGCGACGGAAAGCCGAACACGGCGCAGCGGTCGATCCCGTTTGAGCGCATGTTCCGGGACGGGATGTGCCGGGTAAGGAAGGGATACTACACAAAGACCATTCAGTACGAGGATATCAATTACGAGCTTGCGACAAAGGAAGATCAGGAAGCGATCTTCGAGGACTGGTGCGGATTCCTGAATTTTTTCGACAGCTCCGTCCATTTTGAATTTTCCTTCCTGAACACGACGATCGACAGGGATGAATTCCAGAAACGGATCCTGATCCCGCCGGCCGGCGATGACTTTGATGCCCTCCGGAAGGAGTACAGTCAGATGCTTCTCCATCAGTACGCACAGGGAAACAACGGGCTGATGAAGACCAAGTATCTGACCTTCGGCATCTATGCGGATTCCGTGAAACAGGCGGCGCCGCGGCTGGCCCATATCCAGACGGATATCATCAACAACTTCCGGCAGATCGGCGTGTATGCCTATCCGCTGGACGGGAAAGAGCGGCTGAAAATGATGCACCAGGTCTTTCACATCGGAGATCTGGAGCGGTTTACCTTCAGCTGGGACTGGCTTCCGGAATCCGGACTCTCGGTCAAAGACTTCATCGCTCCGTCTTCCTTTACGTTCGGCAGCCGGGATATGCAGGTCGGCGGCATGTATTACGCCGCTTCGCTGCTGAAGATCGATGCGTCACAGCTCAATGATGAGACGCTGAAGGATTTTCTGAACATGGAGTCCGGGCAGATCGCCACCATGCATGTACAGGCGGTGGACCAGAACAAAGCGATCAAGATGATCAAGAAAAAACTGACGGAGATCGACCGTTCCAAGATCGACGAAAACAAGAAAGCCTACCGGAGCGGATACGATGCGGATATCATGCCGTCGGATCTGGTCACTTACGGGCGGGATGCCAAAGCGATCATGGAGCAGCTGCAGAGTCAGGACGAGAGGTATTTCATGGTCACGTTCCTGATCATTAATACCGGGAAGACGGAACAGGAGCTGCGGAACAATGTTCTGGAAGCCGCCTCGATCGCCCAGAAGCATAACTGCAGTCTTATGCGGCTCGATTACACGCAGGAGCAGGCACTTATGAGCAGCCTTCCTCTTGCTGACAACCAGATCCATATCGAAAGAGGACTGACGACCGGGGCCACGGCGATCTTTGTCCCGTTCACGACGCAGGAGCTTTTTCAGGACAGTCCGGAAGCCGTGTACGGCGGCCTGAACGCGCTTTCCAACAACTTGATCATGGTGGACCGGAAGCTTCTGAAGACACCGAACGGCCTGATCCTCGGCACGCCGGGATCCGGCAAATCCTTTGCGGCAAAGCGGGAGATCTACAACGTGTTCCTTGTGACGGATGACGATATCATCATCTGCGATCCGGAGTCGGAGTATACGCCGCTGGTCCAGAGCCTGAAAGGGCAGGTCGTTCATGTCAGTCCGACCAGCACGCAGTATATCAATCCCATGGACATCAACGCGAACTATTCGGAGGAAGACAATCCGGTTTCCCTGAAGGCGGATTTTATCCTCTCCTTCTGCGAGCTGATCGTCGGCGGCAAAGAAGGACTGCAGCCGATCGAAAAGACGGTCATCGATCGCTGTGTCCACCGGATCTATCAGAGATATTTCGAGAATCCCGTGCCGGAGAACATGCCACTTCTGGAAGATCTGTACAACGAGCTGCTCGCCCAGGAAGAAAAGGAAGCGCAGCGTGTGGCAACGGCACTGGAGATCTATGTCAAGGGTTCCCTGAATCTGTTCAATCACCGCACGAATGTGGACATCAATAACCGGGTCGTCTGCTATGACATCCGGGATCTCGGCAAGCAGATGAAGAAACTCGGCATGCTCATCGTACAGGATGTGCGCTTTGTTTCTCGTTAACCTACGCAGAAATGCGTAATAAAGCGAGACGGGTTCCGTAAAGAATCCGAACTCTGTATCTGATTCGGCAGGGGAAGTTCCTGCCTGACCCCGTGTGAGGGGTTACAAAAATTCTAATCTCCGACGTGCACCCATTGTGTCAGGTGGGCTGTGCGAAGCTCGGTGAAGAGCGGGGAAGAAGCTTGAGACAGCTTGGATAACCGCGGGAAGCTATAAAACAGTCATGCTGAGGATGTTTTGTTGCAACCGACAAATGTCCTGAATGTACGGCTCGTAAACGATGGGATGATTATACAGCCATCCTCCCCATGCGGGGTACTGCCGCCGTTGAAATTTGTCTTGGTGGAAAACGGCAGAAAACCATTAAGGTCGAAGGTCACTGACACTAAATCACACTGGTCAGTGATGGCAGTCGGGTCAGAGGGACACAGCTAAAACTGTATGTAAAGCTAAGATACCAGGGAACAAAGGAACCGCGAACGGCGCCTGGCATATAAGCCAGTGCAAGTAAGGTGACACCCTTGCCGCGCAGGTAGGAAATGACCTGTTAATTCGCGGGGCATCAGCCCGTAGTAGTGATGAAGCTCCTGTAATGGGAGTGGAGCGAAGGGGCATAGTTAATACGGATTTGTATGTGAACAGAAAGTCGAGGAAGCCGTAGGCGTACCTGACTTAAACCAGAAACACGACCTCGGAAAGGGGGTGGTGCGTATGGCACAACAATTCGACTACCCGAAAACCGAAACGGAATTACGCGCTCTGTTGGACAAGCTATACCAGCAAAGCAGGGAAGCTCGAGAGGCCGGAGAAAGGCCGGCATTCAAGGGGCTTCTCGAAATAATGTCAGCGGAAGCAACTATTGTTACAGCTATCCATAACATCAAAAGCAATCACGGAAGTGATACCCCGGGCGTTGATAACAAAACCATGAAACGGGACTATCTCCAAAAGTCTTATAAGTGGGTAATCAACGACATCAGGACGGCTTTTGAGAAATTTGAACCGCAAAAAGTCCGAAGAAAATATATCGATAAACCGGGCAAGAAGGAAAAGCGGCCGCTCGGGATTCCGACAATACGAGACCGCATCGTGCAGGAATGCATGCGTATCGTAATGGAACCCATCATGGAAGCGCAGTTCTTCGAGCATTCATACGGCTTTCGGCCCATGCGTGACACAGCAATGGCATTGGAAAGGCTGAATTTCATCACTTTCCATACCGGGTATTACTGGTTTGTGGAAGGAGACATCAGCAAATGTTTCGACCATATCGATCACGCCACACTGCTGAGAAGGCTTTACCACATGGGTATCAAGGACAGGCGGGTGTTACAGATCATCAAACAGATGCTGAAAGCAGGAGTCCTCGACGAGTGCGAGGTGAATGAAGAGGGAACCATGCAGGGCGGGATTATCAGTCCGCTACTTGCAAACGTATACCTCGACATCATGGATGAAGGGGTTACGAAGCAGTGGGAGTTAAAACACACTGAGCATGCGTACAATCAGGATTCCGCCAAGCGCAGGGCACTGAAGAAAACAAATCTGGTGCCCGGATTTCTGGTCAGATATGCGGACGACTTTGTGATTATCACGGACAGCCGCGAGCATGCTGAATTCTGGAAAGCATCTTTACAAGCATTCCTGGAAACAGAAATGAAGCTGACATTATCCAAAGAGAAAACACTGATTACGGATGTAAGAAAGAAACACGCCTGCTTTCTGGGCTATGAATTCAGAGTAGTCAAGGGAAAAGGCGAACACGGCTACGTCACAAGGACAAGGCCGGACAGAGAAAGACTCTGCAGGAAAGTAGACGCATTAACGGACAGCATTAAGAAGATCCCCCGCGAAACAAGCCGCGAGAAGCTGATCGATGAGATCAACAGAATCAACAGCCAGATCAGAGGGGTGATTCAGTATTACCAGTGCTGTACGTGGGTCAGCGTAAGCATGGAAAAGTATGGCAGAAAGCTGCAGCTTGCCGCAAGTCGGCGGCTGAAGCAGTTCAAAGGGAAATGGATACCTGCGAAAGAAACGCAGAACCTTCCCCGGATACACCAGAACTACCGGCAGAAACTACCATCGGTCAAATACCGTGATATTTATATCGGCGTCACTTCCCTTACGTTCTGCCAATGGCAGGAGACACGCGGAAAGAATCCAAAGGAAACGCCCTACACCGAAGAAGGGAGGGACATCAACTTCAGGCGGACGAAGAAGAAGCGGATTCAGGCAAGACTGGACGAGCTCTATTCAGAAAATGTAGCAACTGCCGTCCTGAACGGAAAATGGGGGCACCTCAATAACTTTGAGTTTGTCATGAACAGGGCATACGCCCTGAACCGGGACAGGCTGAAATGCAGGGTATGCGGGAAATGGCTTATTGACAATACCCCGTACACTCACCGCATTAATCCGAGGCTTCCTTTGGACAGGGTCAATCGAGTCAACAATCTTATATCAGTACACAGGAAGTGCTATCAGGCTATTAATATGCCGGGCATGGATGTGAGTACCTTTGATGCAGACGCGCAGAAACGAATTAGGAAATACAGGGAAAAACTGGTTATTTCGCATACAAGCAACAATTAATCCGTATTGATGGAGCGCCGTGTGCGGTGAAAGTCGCAAGCACGGTGCGAAGTGGGGGAAAACCCTGCCTGACTACTTCGCCAGACGGCGAAGCAAAAGCGCAGGGTTACCTATCACTATCAGGTATGGAACCGTGTCACTGTCAACCGTAACAGGAAAAGAACGACCAGATATTACATCGATGAGTTCCATCTCCTTCTCCGGGAGGAACAGACGGCGATGTATTCCGTCGAGATCTGGAAGAGATTCCGTAAGTGGGGCGGCATTCCGACCGGCATCACGCAGAACGTCAAGGATCTGCTTTCCAGCCGGGAGATCGAGAACATTTTTGATAATTCCGATTACATCTGCATGCTCAATCAGGCCGCCGGCGACCGTGAGATCCTGGCGAAGCAGCTGGGAATCAGTCCAAGGCAGCTTTCCTTTGTGAAAAAATCCGGCGAAGGCGAAGGGCTCCTGCTCTATGGCAGCGTGATCATCCCGTTTGTCGATCACTTCCCGAAGGATACACAGATGTATCGGATCATGACAACAAAGCTCTCCGAGATGCCGGAAGAGCCGGCGGAGACCAAACCAAAGAGAAGGACACGCAGGACAAAGACCGCAAACGGGGCTTCGGCGGAAACGGCTTCAGCAAAACCAAAAAGCGGCGGCTCCCGAACAAGCCGTGCGGCGGTAAAAGATAAGGGGTGATAAAGATCATGCCGGAAAATAAGAAACGGCTGCAGTTTACCGGGGCAGCAGCCGGAGAGGAAATCACACAGAAAGAAACCGGAGTCAGAAGAAAAACACCGATGATGACCGGAACACAGGCGGGAGATGCTGATACCGCCGGCAAATCGCCGCCGGCAGGACAGGGGAGCTTTCAGACATCTTATCAGACAGACCATCAGACAGACAGGCCGGCTGATGATTCCGGTGAAAGCGATACGGGTCTGACTGCAGAAAATATGAATCACAGGGGAGAATCGGAGGAATTCCGTGGTCTGCGGCAGGAGAAGACATATCTGCAGCGGAGACGGCTGGCCGCATACCGGAATGATCCGTCTGGTCAGAATCAGGATCTGCTGAAAAGACAAAAAGAGAGGGCTTACCGGAAAAAACTTCTCAGACAGGAGCGGGCGAAGCTGCAGGATGAGCACACGGCTGATCTGACACCGGGGGCTGCGGACAGGAGCGGCGTCATAAACAATGCTGACACTGACAGCCTGCATTCCGACGGATCAGATGGAAAATCCGGAAACAGGAACAGATATGGAAGCCGGCGGTATTTCCGGCGGAACACAGGGTATGGTCCGGGGAGGAACAGCGCCGGGCAGACAGACGCGGACTCCGGTTCTGCAGATCCGGCTGACGCAGATGCAGCAGACAGAAAGGCATCTTCGGAAAACAACCTCATGTCTGAAATCGGAACAGACAGGTCAGGACGAAAGAGTGACCGGAGGGCACACCGCGCAGAAACGGATGCTGATCAGGCAGACGAAGCACTTCAAAGTAAAGATTCTTCGTATACGGGGATAAAAAGTAAAGATTTTCCGTCCGAGAGAGCCTCCAAAGGAAAGACAGATGAGAGCAGGACTGCTGAGAATGCCTCTTCACGTCTGGGAAGCAGAAATATGCTCTCTGAGAAACAGAGAAGGAGCGGATATCACGGCACAGCCAAGTTTGTTTCAGATGGTGAACAGGAGACTGCTGCCGATTCTGTGAAGGATGAGCTCAGGAAGGATAAGGTCCGCATCCGCCGGATGCAGCAGAAAAGAAGGAAGCGGCTGATGCGGCAGGGAATCACAGAAACGCCGGATGAGATGCTTCTGACGACCACAGATACGGAGAGAAAGAGAAAAAGGATCTTCCTTCCGGCGAAATCTGAGGTCAGGAAGTGGGCCGTTCTGCTGCTGATCGGCGTCGCTTTTCTTCCTCTGTCGGGATGCATTTTTTCACGGTTTCGTGATCATGGGTGGATCTTTTCCAAGGTGATCGGTCTTTTCTTAACGGCCTGGCTCACCTGGACACTGAACGTCGCGGGCCTTCTGCCTTTCCGGCAGGAATCGGCAATCGCCTGCCTTGCGGTCTGTTTTGCGGCCAACTGGCTGGTGTATCTTGCAGTCGGCCGGCACCGTAAGAGTCGTCCTGTGCTGGATACAGAGGAAGATGAGGATGAACCGCTTCCGGGAGAGGAATTCGTGACCGATCAGGACGAAGAGGATGAGGAACCGGAAGACCGGATGGTCAGAACAGCTGCCTCTCCGTCTGAGTTCAGCTGGCTTGGCGAACCGGGCGTCCGTCGTCTGATTCTGACCGAGGAGATCCTGCTGCTCGGGATCATGGCGGCCTGGCTCTGGATTGTCGGATTCAGGCCGGGCGCGTACGGAACGGAAAAGTTCATGGATTACGCGTTCATCACCTCGATGTCGCGGAGCACGACGATGCCGTATGAGGATCCGTGGTACGCAGGTGAAACCGTCAATTACTATTATGGCGGGCAGTATATCACGGCCTGGCTGATGAAGTTGACCGGGACGACAGCAGGCCTTGCCTATAACGTGATGCGGAGTCTGATCACGGCCTGTTCGTTTGTTCTGCCGTTTTCACTTGCCTATCAGCTGATGTATGACCGCATGAACCAGGATACGGCCGCGCATTTCAGCCGGATTCTTTCGGTCTCCGAACGCGTCAGCCAATCCGCGCGCCGCGTGCCGGCGGAGGAGGATCCGGAAGGGACGGAAGGCATTCTGACCTCGGCACGTGCGGCGCACCGCGCCCGCCGGTGGAAGGGGAGCCGGGCGGCGCAGGCTGCTGTCCGCGCGAAACGCGAAGCGGACAGCGTGCGCGCCGGCTCCTTCCTGGCGGATGCGGACCCGGGCGGGGAAAAACACCCCGCCCGGCGCGGCCGGGCAGGGGCGCGGGAGACGCTGGCGGCGAGAGCTTCCGTGATGCGGGATCCCGCGGGCCCGGCCAGCTACGGCTGCGGCTTCCTGGCCGGCCTTGCAGTTGCCTTCTGCGGTACGATGCACTACTTCATCTACGGCATCGTGAAGACCGTTCAGGCTGCGCTCACCGGCACAAAGTACAGCTACTGGTTCCCGGATTCGACGCGCTATATCGGATATAATCCGGATCTGCCGGATAAGACGATTCATGAATTTCCGGCCTATTCCTCGGTGCTCGGCGATCTGCATGCCCACTACATCAATATTCTGTTCGTTGTGACGGTAGCAGCGGTCGCGTATGCCTGGGCCGAGAAGCAGGATCCGCGCCATCGCGACCGGCTGCCCTTCCTTCGCCCGGAGGTGCTGCTCATCGGTCTTATGACGGGTGTCTTCCGCTGGACGAATTTCTGGGATTTTCCGATCTATTTC
>ONOC01000073.1 GCA_900319355.1 uncultured Eubacteriales bacterium
GGAACAGGACAGTCTTGGCTACCGGGTGGCTATCGGCGGCATCCGCGCGGTGCTGTCTGTGCTGATTGCCATCGCGCTTGTCGTACTTCTGGTTTTTCTCGCCCGCCGGGCTTACAGCCTGGGATACGAAGTGTTTGACGAGCAGCCGGTGGACAGCGGAGACGGACGGGCCGTGACAGTGACGATCACAGATGATATGTCTGTTCGGCAGATCGGTATGCTTCTGAGGTCTGAGGGACTGCTGACGGAGAGCGTTGAGGCGTTCCAGATTCAGGAGTTCATCTCGGAATATCACGGAGATATTCTGCCCGGCACCTATACCCTGCGCACGTCCATGACGGCGGATGATATGTTTCCGATTCTCGCGCAGGCGGAACCGGATGCATCGGAATCCTCGGGGGACACGGTGTCATCGACTTCCTGATAAAGCCTTGTCATTGGTTTGATAACGAGATACAACCCCGCACATCGGTGAGATAATTTATAGAGTATGGGGTATCACATGTGATATGCGGGTTTTCTGAGAGGACAGACAAATGATCGTTGATGAACGTATGCTCACTTTCATCAATTCCCTTGACCGGGGCCTTACGCCTTTTCTGGAGGATCTCCGGGAAAAAGCAGAGAAGGATGAAGTCCCGATCATCCGGCGCAACATGCAGAGTTTTCTGCGGACCTGGCTGACGATCACGAAACCGACGGCGATTCTGGAGATTGGAACTGCCGTCGGTTTTTCTGCGATTCTGATGGCTTCGTACGGCAGTCCGGAATCGCATATCACGACCATCGAAAGCTACGAAAAGAGGATTCCCGTCGCCAGAGAGAACTTCCGGCTTGCGGGTGTAGAGGACAGGATCACCCTTCTGGCGGGTGATGCCGCTGAAATCCTGCCGCGCCTGACGGAAAGCTATGATCTGATTTTTCTTGATGCCGCCAAGGGACAGTATATCCGCTGGCTGCCGGATCTTCGAAAACGCATGAGACCGGGCAGCGTTCTGATCGCGGACAATGTGCTGCAGGAAGGCGACATTATTGAGTCGCACTACCTTGTGGAACGGAGAAACCGGACGATTTACAAAAGGATGCGGGAGTTTCTGCGTGCGGTGGAGGATGATCCGGGACTGGATACCTGTGTGCTCCCGATCGGAGACGGTATCACGCTCAGCGTCATGAAATGAGAGGAGACGGGCGAAGGGGTGCGTCTCCGGCTGATGAAGAAAAGAGGTATATACATGAGAAACAGAGAGAAGCCGGAGCTGCTCATCCCGGCCAGCTGCCTGGAGGTGCTGAAGGTGGCTGTAGCCTATGGCGCGGATGCAGTGTACATCGGAGGCGATGTGTACGGGCTGCGCGCGAAGGCGAAGAATTTTTCACGGGAAGAGATGCGTGAGGGTATTGAATATGCGCATGCTCATGGCGTGAAGGTGCATGTAACGGTGAACATTCTCGCCCACAACGGAGATATGGACGGCATCAGGCAATATCTGGAGGAATTAAAACAGATGAAGCCGGATGCGCTGATCATCGCGGATCCCGGCGTCTTTATGCTGGCCGGGGAGATCTGTCCGGAGATCGAGAGGCACATAAGCACACAGGCGAACAACACAAACTACATGACCGCCCGCTTCTGGCATGATCAGGGTGCGACCCGCATTGTGACGGCAAGGGAACTGTCTCTGGCAGAGATCCGGGAGATGCGTGCGCTTATCCCTGATGATATGGAAATTGAGACATTCATTCACGGCGCGATGTGCATTTCCTATTCGGGACGCTGCCTGCTCTCCAGTTATTTTACCGGCAGAGATGCGAACCGGGGTGCCTGCACCCATCCCTGCCGCTGGAAATATGCGGTGATGGAGGAATCACGTCCCGGTGAGTATCTGCCCATAGAAGAAAATGAGCGGGGGACGTTTATTTTTAATTCGAAGGATCTGTGCATGGTCGATCATATCCCGGATCTGATCGGCGCCGGGATTGACAGCTTCAAGATCGAGGGACGCATGAAAACGGCACTCTATGTGGCAACCGTGGCGAGAACCTATCGGAAAGCCATCGATGATTATCTGGAGGATCCTGCGCTTTACGAAAAAAATCTTCCCTGGTATCAGGAACAGATCTCGGACTGCACCTTCAGACAGTTCACGACGGGATTTTTCTACGGAAGACCGACAGCAGAAGACCAGATCTACGACAGCAACACGTATGTCACCAACGATATTTATCTGGGCTATGCGGATCATGTCGATGAAAACGGATTTACGGTCCTTTCGCAGAAGAACAAGTTCTGCGTCGGGGATGAAATCGAGATCATGAAGCCGGACGGAAGGAATATCAGGACCACCGTGCGGGGAATCCGTGATGCAGAGGGAACACCGATGGCATCCGCTCCGCACCCGCAGCAGGAACTGCACGTCGATCTGGGCGTGAAAACGGAACCTTTCGAAGTGCTGAGAATGAAAAAGAAAGAGGCCTGAATCCGTGCAGGCCATCCGGCTTCGCAGAAGGGGAGGCATCCGGATCATCCCGGGATTTTTACATAAAATCCCGGCGCGGCTTCCGCGGCATATCCTGAGATGCAGAGCTGCATCACAACTGATGTGAGAGAGGGCAGGTCGAGACCGCTTTCTTCCTGAAGGGTGTCCAGCGTCTTCGGCGTGTCGGAGAGATGGCGGTACAGCTTCTGAAAATCATCACAGTGAGCCCACTTTCCGGGCAGCTTCCTTCCGGCAGCACTGCGATGTCCGTCATCGGCGATGACGGGCTCCGGAAGAAGGTCCGCCTCAGGGGAAGTCACGGTGTTTTTCTTCTTTTTCCGCTGACCGGAAGGCTTTTTCTGTTCCGTTTCTGCCGCCTCGAACCTTGCGGCACAGGCTTCGCTGCAGTCGAATCCAAGCTCTTCCAGAATGGCTTCCGGTGCCCAGGCGATCCCTGCGCCCTGGGCGATCAGACGGTTGCACCCCTCGCTCGTGGTGTCTCCGTTGCGGCCGGGGACGGCATAGATGCTTTTTCCCTGCTCCATGGCGTAATCGGCTGTGATCAGAGAGCCGCTTTTCAGACGGGCTTCCACCACAAGAACCACATCCGACAGGGCACTGATGATCCGGTTCCTGATGGGGAAATGCCAGGCATCAGGCAGTGTACCCGGCGGATACTCGGAGATGATGCCGCCCCCTTCACGGATGATCCGCCGGTAGAGCGGATAATTCTGTCTCGGGTAACACACATCCACGCCCGTGCCGAGAACGGACCATACCTTTCCCCCGCCGTCCAGCGCGCCTTTCTGACCCCAGGAATCTATGCCGTAAGCCATGCCGGAAATGACCTGGATGCCGTGCTGCGCAAAAGTTCTGCCGAAATATTCCGCCTGATTCCGGCCATAGGATGTGCAGTTCCGGGCGCCGACAATGGCGACCGTTTTCACAGACGGATCGGGCAGCCTGCCGAGGACATAGATGCTGCCGGGCATTCTCGGATAATTCAGAAAACAGGGCGGATAACCGTCATCCCCTTTCCGGATCAGTCTGATCTCTGAAAGGACGGACATATCATTTTCAGAGCGGAGTCTTCGCTCAAATTCTTCCTCATCACTGAGTTTCATGATTTCATTTTCTCCTTCTTTTTAGCATATGATTTTTTCCTGTATCCACGGCGTTTTTCGGCGTTATCCGCGTCCTGCCTGTCTGCGACGCCGGCCTGCACTGAGAATTCGATGTCCGGATCTGTGCTTCTGTAGCAGAGCGCTTCACTGATATGCGCCTCGCAGATCAGGGAAGCACCCTCGATGTCTGCAATGGTCCGTGCTGTTTTCAGGGTGTGATGATAACTTCTTGCGGACATGAGAAAACGGTGAAAGGCGGCTTCCATCAGACGTGAGGCTTCACCGGTCAGCTGACAGAAGCGTGGGATATCGGAAGGGCCGAGCTCACTGTTGAAGATGAAGGGCAGGCCCTCATATCGGTCCTTCTGGGCTTCTGCAGCACGGATGACGCCCTCCCGGAGGATCTCCGATGAAACTTCGTCCTGCTTTCCTCCGGTCAGCGCGCCGTATTCCGTCGCGGGCACCTCACATCGGAGATCCATGCGGTCGAGGAGGGCCTGGCTGATCCGGGAACGGTAGGACATGATCTGTTTCGGACTGCAGGTGCACCGGTTCCGGTTCGGGTACCAGCCGCACGGGCAGGGGTTCATCGCGCCGACAAGGATAAAGGATGCGGGAAAGGTGCAGGTTCCGCCCGTCCTTGAGATCGTGATGCGGCGGTCCTCGAGCGGCTGGCGGAGCATTTCCAGCGTGGCCGGATTCATTTCCGGAAGTTCATCAAGGAAAAGAACGCCCCGGTGGGCCAGCGTGATCTCGCCCGGCCTCGGGCTGGTGCCTCCGCCCAGAAGCGACGCCGGTGTGATCGTGTGATGCGGGGCGCGGAACGGACGTGTGTGCAGCAGCGCTGTGCCCTCTGGAAGGAGGCCGACGATGCTGTAGATTTTTGAAATTTCGAGACTTTCTTCGGGCGTCAGAGGGGGCATGATCGTGGGGATTCTCCGGGCTGTCATGGACTTTCCCGAACCGGGCGGCCCGGACAGCAGCAGATTGTGAAAGCCCGCAGCCGCGATCTGCGCGGCCCGTTTGACGGTCTTCTGACCATGAATATCGGAAAAATCAGCACCGCCGGATACGCCCTGTTCGCCGGGCAGAGATCCGGGAACGGACGGCTGAACGGGGATTTCTCCTCTGCTGACGGCGATCAGATCCTGAAGACTCCGGATGCCGACGGAACGGATACCCTGCACGGCAAGGGCTTCCACCAGATTGCCGGAAGGGACGATACAGAGGCGACAGCCCATATCTCTGGCGCAGATAACGCCGGGCAGGACACCGGGAACCTCCCCGGTGGTTCCGTCGAGATGAAGTTCACCGAGCAGAAGCGTATCGGAGAAAACGTGTTTCGGGATAGCCCCCATCGCCTCGAGAACGGCAGCCGCGATCGGCAGGTCAAACCTTGTGCCATCTTTCCGAATGTCACCGGGGGACAGATTGATGGTGATTCTTCTCGGCGGAAGACTGAGACCAAGATTTCTGATGGCTGTCCGTACGCGCTCCTGCGCCTCGCGGACCTGAGAAGAGACAAAGCCTACCATGGTAAGCCCCGGCATGCCCGTACTCACGTCGACTTCTACGGAAACGGGAAGAATCTCAGTGCCGGAGATGGCAGCGGACAGAACACTGCAGAACATAGAACCTCCTTCTGGCCGGCGGAGCCGGACCGGTGCAGGAAAGAAAACAGCGGCAACAGGAGTAAAAAGCGGGAAACGGATGAAACGGATGTATGAAAACTGAAAGATAAACCGGGAAAACGGATCTCCGGGCGGAGATCTGACAGGAAATGCTGATGTGATTTCATTATAAACGGAAGCAATACTTAAATGCAAGAAATAATTTTAAACTGCGAATACCGGACATGAATAAGTCTTTTCTGCCCGTATATATGAGCTTGCATCTTCAATCCGTTTGAGTTATAGTGCGATACGAAACTGTTTGACGAAGGCGGGAAACCGTCTTTTACGCAGAAATTACAGGAGGCAGAGCTTTGGCAAACAATCTGGTAATTGTAGAGTCTCCGACCAAAGTGAAACCCGTTCAGAAATTTTTAGGTAAAAATTACACTGTTCTTGCGTCCAACGGACATGTGCGTGATCTGCCGAAGAGCAGCCTCGGCATTGATATTGAACATGATTTTGAACCCAGATATATCACGATCCGCGGCAAGGGCCCGCTGGTTGCTTCGCTGAGAAAGGCGGCAGACAAAGCCGATAAGGTTTATCTCGCAACCGACCCCGATCGTGAGGGAGAGGCTATTGCATGGCATCTCTCCAAGGCGCTGAAGCTTGATGATAAGAAGATGCGCCGTATCACCTTTAATGAAATTACGAAGTCTGCGGTGAAGGCTTCCCTGAAAAATGCGCGCGAGATCGATATGGATCTGGTGGATGAGCAGCAGGCGCGCCGGTGCCTGGACCGCATGGTGGGGTATGAAATCAGCCCGCTTCTCTGGAAAAAAATCAAGCGGGGTCTGTCAGCCGGACGCGTGCAGTCTGTTGCGCTGAGAATCATCGCCGACAGAGAAAATGAAATCAACGCATTCATTCCGGAAGAATACTGGACGCTGGACGCCGATTTTTCCGTCGACGGAAGCAGGAAACCGCTGACCGCGCATTTTTACGGAACAGAAAAGGAGAAGGTTTCCATCCGGTCCAGAGAGGAACTGCAGCAGATTCTCGATCAGATGAAGGATTCTTCCTTTGCAGTCCGCAGCATCAGAAAGGGCCAGCGGATCCGGAAGGCACCGCTTCCCTTCACGACCAGTACCCTGCAGCAGGAAGCATCGAAGACACTGAACATGTCGACTTCCAGAACCATGCAGATTGCGCAGCAGCTGTACGAGGGCATCGACCTGAAGAAAGAAGGAACGGTCGGTCTGATCTCCTACCTGAGAACAGATTCCACGAGAATCTCCGAAGAGGCGGACACGCAGGCACGCGCTTATATCGAGGAGAAATACGGCAGTCATTACGTCGCTGTCAATGCCACGACCGAGAATAAAAACAGAAACGCACAGGATGCACATGAGGCTATCCGTCCCACCGATATTTCGAGGACGCCGCAGTCCATCAGGGAATTCTTATCCCGGGACCAGTTCCGCCTGTATCAGCTGATCTGGCGACGGTTTGCCGCGAGCCGGATGGCGCCCGCCGTGTATGAGACGAACAGCGTCCGTATCTCCGACGGTGAGTATGTGTTTAATGCATCGGCCTCAAGGATTACTTTTGACGGTTTTCAGTCCGTCTATGACGATGAAGAGAAGAAACCTGAGGATGACCATCTGAACGGCATCCGGGAGGACAGCAGCCTGGCACTGATGGAATTCTGTCCGGAACAGCATTTCACGCAGCCGCCGGCCCACTATACGGAGGCTTCTCTCGTCAAGACACTGGAGGAACTCGGCATCGGCAGACCGAGTACTTATGCACCTACGATTTCAACCATCATCAACCGCCACTATGTGACGCGTGAAAAGAGAAATCTGTATATCACAGAGCTCGGCGAAGCCGTCAACAATATGATGCTGCAGGCTTTTCCGAGTATCGTCAACGTTGATTTTACCGCAAACATGGAGCAGCTTCTTGATGCTGTCGGTGCCGGCAAGGTGCAGTGGAAGACCATCATCGAGAATTTCTGGCCGGATCTGGAAGAATCCGTAAAGAAGGCAGAGAAGGAGCTGGCCGAGGTAAAAATCGAAGACGAGGTCACGGATGTGATCTGCGAAAACTGCGGCCGCCATATGGTGGTGAAGTACGGGCCGCACGGCAAATTCCTTGCATGTCCGGGCTTCCCTGAGTGCCGCAACACCAAGCCCTATTTTGAAAAAATCGGCGTGAAGTGTCCGAAATGCGGCGGCGAAGTGCTCATGAAGAAGACGAGAAAGGGACGCCGTTATTACGGCTGTGAACACAACCCCGAGTGCGATTTCATGACCTGGCAGAAACCGTCGAATACGCGTTGTCCGAAGTGCGGCGGTTATATGGTGGAAAAGGGAAATAAGCTGGTCTGCGCCGACAAGGAGTGCGGCTGTGTCCTTCCGATGGAAAAGAAGAAAGAAGAAACGTGATTCCTGTTACAAACTTAACAGTATTCAAATAATTTGAAAAAAAATCAGAAATGTTCAGAAAAATTATTGATTTTTAATCAGAGAAATGTTATAGTAGCTAGAGTCCGTTAAAAGGGGGAGCCAGTCGGAGAAGGAGACGAGAGAATGAGTGTACAGCTGTTAGACAAAACGAGAAAGATTAATAACCTGCTTCATAACAACAATTCGACGAAAGTGGTATTTAATGACATTTGCGATGTACTGGAGGACTGCCTCCATTCCAATGTCCTCGTGATCAGCAGCAAGGGCAAAGTTCTTGGCGTTTCCATCTGTGATGGTGTGGAGAAGATAACAGATCTCATCACCTATGAGGTGGGAGAGCATGTCGATCCTCATCTGAACGACCGGCTGCTCAGCGTGCTCTCGACCAAGGAGAACGTCAATCTGAGCACCCTGGGATTCGAGAATGAGGAGATTTCCCGGAAATACACGGCGATCATCAATCCGATCGAGATAGCCGGCGAACGACTGGGTACCGTATTCATGTACCGCTATGATCCGATGTACGACATTGATGACATCATAGTCAGCGAGTACGGCACGACTGTCGTCGGCCTGGAAATGATGCGTTCGGTCAACGAGGAGAACGTCGAGGAGAACCGCAAGAAACAGGTGGTGAAATCGGCATTTGCCACGCTTTCCTATTCGGAGCTGGAAGCCATCATTCATATTTTCGATGAGCTGCAGGGCACCGAGGGCATCCTCGTGGCAAGCAAGATCGCTGACCGGGTCGGTATAACCCGCTCCGTCATCGTAAATGCGCTGCGCAAGTTTGAGAGCGCCGGCGTGATTGAGTCGAAGTCGAGCGGCATGAAGGGAACCTACATTAAAGTGCTGAATGACTATATCTTCACAGAGCTCGATGAGATCAGGAAGAAGGAAAAGGAAGATAAGGAAAAGCAGCAGCAGAAAGAAAATTAAGCGCAGAACATGAGGTCCGGGCTGTCCGTCACAGGCAGCCCGGACTTTTACTGTATTAAGCCGTCGACGCGCAGACAGTTTTTGGGCATGCGAAGCATGCACAGAAAACTGTCTGCGTGATCGACGCAAACATGTATGAGCATGGAGCGATGCGACAGCATCGCGAGAATGCGAATATGCGCGGGCAGTGAGCCGCATCCGCACACACGAAGTGTGATGCGGTGAGGCGAACGCCGCGTCAGAC
>ONOC01000041.1 GCA_900319355.1 uncultured Eubacteriales bacterium
GGATGCGGCTCACTGCCCGCGCATATTCGCATTCTCGCGATGCTTCGCATCGCTCCATGCTCATACCTGTTGTCGTCGCAAAGCCACAGTCGGCCTTGCACACCCTTCGGGTGTGCAGTCCGCCTCTGGCATGCGACTGACTTATACAGTATAATTCATTCTTCCCCGCTGTACCAGCCCAGGCGGCGCCGTTATTTTATGTATACTCAGGACACAGTTTTTTCACAAAAAATCAGCTAATATAACACAATTTTTCCTTAGACTCAGAAATTGCCGGACAGGAAAGATTCCGTCCCGGCGGTGCCTCTCTTCAGCGGAGAGGCATGGAAAAACAGGATACATGAAAACAACAGGAAGGATGAAGAAAATGATACAGGTAGAACATCTCACCAGACGGTATGGAAACCGGACGGCCATAGACGACCTGTCATTCACCGCTGAGACAGGACACATTTACGGTTTTCTCGGTCCGAACGGCGCAGGCAAGTCAACGACCATGAACATCATGACCGGCTATCTCGCGGCTACCTCGGGCACCGTGAAAATTGATGATTTTGACGTCACCCGTCAGCCGGAGGAGGCGAAGAAGCGCATCGGCTATCTGCCGGAGATTCCGCCGGTTTACACCGATATGACGGTCCGTGAATATCTGAACTTTGCAGCAGAGCTGAAGGGCATTCCCGCAAAGAAGCGCGCTGAAGCTGTTGAACGGGCGCTTGGCCACACCGGCACGGGTCCTGTCAGCGGGCGGCTGATCCGCAACCTGTCCAAAGGTTACAGGCAGCGTGTCGGTCTGGCCCAGGCGGTGATCAACGACCCGGAAGTCATCATTCTTGACGAGCCGACCGTCGGTCTCGACCCGGAACAGCAGCATGAGATGTTTGAATACATCAGAACACTGCGCAACGATCACATCGTGATCATCAGTTCGCATATTCTTTCCGATATCAGTGCGGTCTGCGACTTTGTATGGATCCTGAACAAGGGCCGTCTGATCGCAAGCGACACACCGGAGCACTTACGTGAATCCAGTCAGCACAGGCAGGAAATCCGCATTGTCGTCCTTGCGGACAGTGAGGTGAAGCTGGGCGACACACTCCGTCTCGTGCAGAACGTGGTCAGCGTGGACACAAAGGTTCTGCAGGACCCGGGCGAAGGCGCACCGAAACAGATTGAGGCACTGATCCGTTCCGACTCGGATCTGGACATCCGTCCGGCAGTTTCCCAGGCTGTTGTCAGCGCGGGCATGTACTTCCTCGAGATGACGAAAACCACAAAGTCGCTTGAGGACGTCTTCCTCGCACTCACGGATCAGGATGATGCGAAAGCAGAAGCTCCGACATCATCTGAAGCAAAGGAGGAGAGGCAGTCATGAACGCAATAGCCAAAAGAGACTTTCAGTCTTATATGCATACCTTCCTGGGATGGCTTTTTATCGGAGTCCTCTGGGCTTTCTGGTCATTTTTCACGGCCAACTACAATTTTCTGGCGCTGAATTCCAGCATCACATCTTCCCTGTCAGCCTCGGAGATCCTGTTTCTGGTGCTGATGCCGATCCTCTGCATGAGATCCTTCGCGGATGAACAGAGAACAAGAACGGATCAGCTCCTGTTTACCTCCCCGGTTTCCGTGGGAAAAATCGTGCTCGGCAAATTCCTGGGCGCAGCGGCGGTCTATACCATTCCGGTACTCATCCTCTGCCTGTACCCGCTGATTTTTTCAGCTTTCGGCACCGTTTCCTTCGCACAGAACTATGTGGGCATCCTCGGCGTCTGGCTGTACGGCCTCGCATGCATCGCGATCTGCGTCTTCGCTTCGTCCCTGACGGAAAACCCGATCATCGCCGCTGTGCTCGGCTTCGTATTCCTGTTCATGGGATACCTGATTCCGAGCATTCAGAACATGGTCAGCAACAGCACCGTTTCAAAAATTCTCGGTGTCTTTGATATCTGCCAGCGCTTCGAGGCCTTCCTTGGCGGAACCTTCAGCGTACCGGCGCTGATCTATCTTCTGACCGTCATCTGCCTGTTCCTGTTCCTGACGGCGCAGGTGCTGCAGAAACGGCGTTTCGTCATCTCGAAAGGAACCTTCTCCATCGGCGCCTACAGCTCGGTGATGATCGTCATTGCCATCGCGGCTGCGGTAATCCTGAACATGGCTGCGGCGCAGATGCCCGAATCCCTTCAGGCTGTGGACCTGACCTCGGAGGGTATTTACTCTCTGACCGACGATACCAAAGATATGCTCTCCAGCCTCGACCAGGATGTGACCATCACCGTTCTGAACAGCGAGGAGAAGGCCGATGATACCATCACCAGGCTCGTGAAGAATTACCGGGCTGCTTCCAGCCACATTAAGCTTCAGTATGTCGATCCGGTTTCTGATCCTTCCTTTATCAGCAAATATACGGATGACACCTCGAACCTCTACCTGAACAGCCTGATCGTCGAGTGCGGCGACCGGTACAAAATCGTCAACTCCAGTGATATGTATGAGACGACGATGGATTACCAGACCTATTCTCAGAAAACGACAGGATTTGACGGTGAGGGTCAGCTGACCTCTGCCATCGACTATGTGACAAGCTCTGATCTTCCTGTCATCTACAGGCTGACAGGTCACGGAGAGACATCCCTGTCCACCACCTTCACCGATGCCATGGAAAAGCTGAACGTGGACTCGAAGGATCTGGATCTGATGCAGAACGATACGGTGCCGGATGATGCCGAGGCGGTGCTGATCTACGGACCGACCTCTGATCTGTCCACCGACGATCTGTCAAAGCTTCAGACCTACTGCAGCAAAGGCGGAAACCTGATTTTTGTTGCTGACTATGAACATCCGGACCTTGAAAACTTCAGTAAACTTCTTGCCGACTTCGGTGTTTCTGTCGGGAACAAACTGGTTCTGGACAGCGACAGCAGCCGCTACTACCAGTATCCTTTCTATCTCCTTCCGAATGTGAAGACAGATGACATTACCTCAAAGATTGACAACGGCTATATCATGTCTCCGTTCTCAACGGCGATCACAACGGATACAGACAACAAGAATGTTACCTTTACGCCTCTTCTGGAAACCTCGGAGGGCGCTTATCTCAGAGGCTCTGTGAAATCCGAGTCCGACCTGCAGCCGACAGGCGATGAGGCCGAGCAGGCATATGACGTAGGTGTAAAAGCCGTAAGAAGTGACGGCGGCGGAACCGCACTGGTATATTCATCCATCTATATTTTCAATGACAACGCCAACCAGATGGTATCCGGATCCAACCTGAATCTCTTCACGGGTTCGGTATCGGCGGTAGTCAGCACGGAGAGCTCCATCTCCATTCCTGTCAAGGAATATGCGGATGCTTCACTGACCATTCCGGCCGGCACCTCGATGGTACTGATCCTCGTCTTTGTCATCCTGATCCCGGTTGCGCTCCTTGCGTGCGGTCTTGTCATCTGGCTCAGAAGGAGAAAACGCTGATGACAGAAAATGACGGAACAAGACAACAGGAAAAGCACACGGAAAGGAGCTGAACTTCAGTGAAAAAACAGAAGATCCAGATGATCGTCCTGCTGGTTATTCTCGGCGCTGCCATCGCCGCCTATTTCGGATTCAGAGCATGGAAGCAGAAGCAGGACGATGCTGAAAACCAGACATATACCGCTTACTCGGTCGATCAGGATGACATCACCGGCATCGAATGTCACAATGACGCAGGATCCTTTGCCATAAGCAGAGACAGCAGTAAAGGGACCTGGACATTCGACGACGAACCGGATGAAACCGTAGACGCCTCCCAGGCCGATAATCTCGCGAAGAAGCTTTCAGAGATTTCTTCCGACCATGAAGTGACCGATGTCACCAAACCGGAAGATTACGGTTTCGGCGATGATCCGACCATTACCATCCAGATCACGCGGAAGGACGGAACGACTGACACCCTTTATGTGGGCAGTGAAAACTCCACCATCTCGGAATATTATTTCCGCGTCGGCGATTCAGACACGATCTATACGGTCTCGACTGATTTTGTCAACGCATTCAATGTGGATCAGCCCTCACTTGTCAGCAAGTCAGCTTCTTCCTCGTCTTCGGCGGAACAGCCCACCGAGGCCGTCTCCGCTGACAGCAGCCTTTCTTCGAAAAGCTGATACAGGCAACACCCGATCTCCGTGATCCGCATGCGTTCCCGAAACGTGCGCACATGAAAGAGAGAAAAGGCACATGAAAGAAAAGGCACATCAAAGAAAAAAAATCATGTGTACACGTGACGGAAAAACAGGTATCATGCACACATCACAGAAAAGCAGAGACCGGGATGAAATCTCACAACAGAAAACAGGAGGCAAATCATGAGTGACGAAAATTACACGCAGGATCAATCCGGAAGTAACGGCGCCACCGGTACGCCGCAGAACAGTCAGGAAAACGAAAACAGCAGTCAGAACTACGGATCACAGAACGGAAATCAGAACTACGGACCACAGAACGGAAATCAGAACTACGGACCGCAGAATGGGAACCCGAACTACGGACCGCAGAACGGGAACCCGAACTACGGACCGCAGAACGGAAATCCGAATTACGGACCGCAGAACGGAAACCGGAATTACGGATCGCAGGGCGGAAACCGGAATTACGGACCGCAGAACGGCGGCTGGAATTACGGGCCGCAGAACGGCGGCTGGAATTACGGACCGCAGAACGAAAACCCGAATTACGGACCACAGAACAGAAACCCGAATTACGGGCCGCAGCATTTCGGTCCGATGAGCGGAGCTATGAATAACGGCTCCGAACCGGAGAAAAGGCATCATGCAGGCGGAGCCGGAAAGCATGTGGGTATGTCCGTTCTCTCCGGCGTCATCATCGGCGTCGTGGCATCGATCATTCTTGTCATCACCTCGGCGATCGCCATACCGAAGATCGTCAACGAGGCGGTATCCGACGCAGGTGACACCATTCAGAAAGATATCGAGGACATCTTCAGCGGATCCGGTTCCGATTCCGATTCCGGATTCCCGTTCGGCTCCTTCACACCGGGCTCCGGTGACAGCGGCAGCGGCAGGGGCGGAAACGACGGCGGAGAAAACCTCACACCCGACAGCGGAAGTTCCGATTCGAACAAGGCACAGGCCAATACCAATTCCGCTTTCCTCGGCATCTACGGAACAGACCCTGACAAGGCAGAGGATAAGGAAAAGGACGTTGATTATCCGGACGGCGCCTACATCACCGACGTCATTTCCGGAAGCCCCGCTGATCTCGGAGGACTGGAGAGCGGAGAAGTCATCACCGCTGTAGACGGAAAGGAAATCTCCGGTTTCCAGGAGCTGAGAAGCATCATCGGAGAGCATGAGCCGGGCGACAAGCTGGTGCTTACCGTCAAGAAGTACAGCAACGGTGAATTTAAAGAATCCACACACGATGTAACCCTGACGGAAATGCCTTCCACGCAGCAGTCCACAAACTAAGGACACTGCCGTCAGAAACCGTCCGGGTACTGCGTCAGAATCCGTACCTGAAAACCCATGGTAACAGAACAGGGAGTGCAGAGCAGACGCTCTGTACTCCCTGTTTTTTTCGTAAGGTATTTCTTTAAGTATTGCTTTTACTTCGTATTGCTTTTACTTCCGGCCGCTGCCGCCGGAAGCACTGCCGTTTCTCTGTCAGCTGTTCAGAAGTTCATTTCAGAAGTTCATTCATGACCTGATCCGGCGTCATCTTCTGAATACTCTCCGGATCCGTCAGGATTCCGCTGCCGTCTGTCTTCCATCTCGCGACGCCGACGTAATCATAATAATCTCTTCCCTGCTGCTTCTCCGGATACGGCCACTGCGTGAAATAATATCTCATATAATAGCAGGCCTTCCGGTAGGCTTCTCCGTCCGTTCCCGAAATCTGGACGCCGTTCGGCGAGCAGTGAAGAATCAGCGTGCTGCCGTCATCGTACTGTCCCAGTGAAATATACACGTGACCGGACATGCTGACGATATCGCCCGGCAGGAGCTCCGGTACCTCATCGCCGTCATCGCCGTCATCACTGTCCTCTGCTTCCGTCCCGCTGCCTTCGTAATAATTACACCATCCGCGGCCGGCAAAGTCCTTCGCACAGTCGGCAGCCAGGTCGTTGATGTACTGGGAATTGCTCCTGCTGCTGTAAAGCGTATTGAAAACCGCCCAGGATACATACCCGGAGCAGTCCAGACCATAGCCGTAGGCATACAGATGCTGGTTCATGTTATAGCCATTCTTGTACATGTTGAAGAACTGCTCCCATTTAGACTGATATCCCAGCGCGTCCGCATCGGAGGCGTGTCCGCCGCCCCAGACATAGAGCGTGCGTCCGCAGGCCATCAGTCCTGTCTTGAGCAGATTTTTCAGCGTTCTTCCACCCGGTGTATACGTGTAATTGTATCCGTATGTCTGAATCGAATCCTGACTTCCGCTCTTCAGTGCGTACCAGGCAATTCCCTCATCCGTCCAGCCTTTCTGCTGTGTCAGAACCATGTACTCGTTCAGATCAGCCGTGTAATTGTGTGATCCTGTCGACAGCTCGCTCCTGGAGTTGAACTGACGGTACAGCGGAATCGTCTCATCCGCATCGGAATACCAGCCGATACCCTCCTGATTCCAGCCAAGACTGCCCAGCGTCCGGTATTCATTCAGATCCATCGTATAATGATGTTCACCGGTTAAGGGATTAAAAAGACGATAGACAGGTACATCCGACTTCTTCGGCGCATACCAGCCGATGCCTTCATAATTCCACAGCAGGGAAAAAAGCGTATTCCGCTCATTCAGATCGGCTGTATACAGATGCTCACCGGTTCTCGGGTTGTACATGCGGTACATCGCCACCGGCGTTGCATCCTCATTGACTTTCTGCTTTTCCTCTGTCGCCTCATCACCGCTGTCTGAATTCCCGGTGTCACTGTCCGATTTCGTGTCCGTGGTGCTGCTGTCTGCTGCCGTGTCAGAGGCATCGCTGCCTGTCCCGGCACCGGAGATGCTGCTGTCCGTCTCCGCATCGGAAATGCTGCCTGTTCCGTTACCGGAGGTGCTGCTGTCCGTCTCCGCATCGGAAATGCTGCTGTCCGTCTCCGCACCGGGGGTGCTGCTGTCCGTCTCCGCATCGGAGATGCTGTTGTCTGTCTCCGCACCGGAGGTGCTGCCGTCCGCCGTTACCACGGAGGTGTCCGCCGCACCGTTCAGTGCCTCATCCGCCCCGGAAAAATCTTCTCCGGCATAAGCCTCTTCCCCGGTCTGTCCCGCATAGCTGCCCGTGCCTGCGGCAGACACATTCACGCTTCCCGCTGCAACGGCAAAGACCGCTGCCAGTGCCGCCGATGTCACTCTGATGCCCTGCGGCAGTTTTCTCTTCTTCATTTTGCTGAATTCATCTCCTTCCATTCCGGAAACTCTTTTTACGCATCTCCGGAAACTCTTCGTCCGTATCCCGGAAACTCCTGTCCGTATCCCGGAAGTTCTTATCCGCATCCGGAAACTCTTTTCCTCATATCATACTGCCGGATTTTCCCGGCATCTGAAAATAAACGCCCGGAGATCATCGATCCCCGGGCGTCCGCTTCCCGATTCTCCCTTACGGATCAGCAGGCATGATACTGACTGCTTCTGAAAATCGGCTCCTTATACTTTCTGAGAACGAAATACAGCACATTGCCAAGTACGCCACATCCCAGAACCTCTCCGACGCCCACCGTGATCATCATCCACCAGATCGGAAGGTTGATGCCATAGGCATAGCGGAGAACAAACGGCACCACCAGCGTGTTCGCCACAATCGGCGGAAGACATGCGATAAACGGCTTCTTCTTTCTCAGAAGCCAGGTGCCGTACGCACCGGCCAGCGTCGCCAGACTGCCGAAGATAATATCAGGCAGCGCCGCGCCTCCGAGGATATTCCCCAGCAGACATCCGACAAAAAGCCCCGGAATCGCCGCCGGTGTAAACATCGGAAAAATCGTCAGCGCCTCGGCAATCCTCAGCTGCACCTCGCCGAACGAGATCGCGGCAAAGACAAAAGTCAGCACCACATAAATCGCGGCAATCATCGCCGCCTGAGTCAGAAACAGTACCTTTTTGTTTTTCATAGTTCATCTCTCCTTTAGTTTTGTTTTACGTCAGGAAGGTCTCGAACTGACGCATTGCTCTGCTGTCTGACAGACAGCATCTCTACGTTACCATTGAAGCCGGAGAAATTCAATCAGAATTCACGTGAATGAGGTTCCGGCCAGGAACTCACCACATGAACTAATAATGAGCGGTCCGGGAGCCGATAATAATATCGATAGTGCGGGATTATCGAAAGATCCCCCTTATCACGGTTCATCTATCATCAAATGTGAGGGAAAAGACATGAAAGAAAAAATCAGAAACTGTTCGGTTAAGACCAAATTTACGCTGACGTTTATTTTTCTCCTGATCTGTCTGGCTTCGTGTATTCTGCTTGCGGTATACGCTTTTGTCAGCATTCGGAATTCCGGAGTCCATTTTCTGACCGATCTGAAAAACAGCGGCGTCATCACAGATGACAGTCTGAACGATTATATGGGAACTGTTCATCTGATCCAGCGGCGCACAGCGATCGGCGTGGTTATCTTTCTTGCCATCCTGATTCCGATCGCGCTTTTCGTTTACACCCGCCTCGGCAATTACATCATCAGCGGCATCCATGAGCTTTCCAGTGCCATCAACACCATGAAATCCGGCGATTTCAGCCACACGGTCAGCGCGGACCGGTTCGGAACGGACGAGCTCGGCAACATCATCAATGACTACAGCGCCATGGCCAGGAACAGCCGGCTCGTCGTCACCGACACCTCGAATACGCTGGAGCAGATGAGCCGCGGCGATTTTTCCGTGCATCTGGAAAACCCCGATGCCTTCATCGGAGAATACGCGAAAATCCATGATTCCTTCGAAAAAATCAACGCCAACCTGAAGAACATGTTCAGCAGGCTGAACGACGTATCACGTCAGGTCAAGGCCGGCAGCCTCGCTCTTGCGGACGGATCCACCGAGCTCAGTCAGGGCGCCGAGGAACAGTCGGACACCATCCAGCATCTCACAAAGACCATTCAGAATCTGAACCAGAAGGTGAATGAGAACGCGGGAAATGCGGACGAGGTTTCGAAGTTTACGGGTGAAGTTTCCCACAATGTTCAGGACCAGAACAAACTGATGAAGGAAATGCTCGAAGCGATGGATGACATTGAGAACAAGTCGAAGCAGATCAGTGCCATCATTCAGACCATCGATGACATCGCTTTCCAGACCAACATTCTCTCCCTCAACGCAGCCATCGAGGCGGCAAGAGCCGGCGCGGCAGGCAAGGGTTTTGCCGTTGTCGCCGATGAAGTCCGCTCTCTCGCCGGCAATTCCGCAAAAGCCGCCAGCGAGACGTCTGTGCTGATTGAAAGTTCCATCAATGCCGTGCAGAACGGATCCGGCATCATGAGAAAATCCGCTGACTCCCTGCAGACACTCATGGAAAAATCAAACCGCAGCACGGAACTCATCCGGCAGATGACCGCGGAACTGAAAAAAGAGGCAGAACAGATTTCCAGCGTAACAGAAGGTCTGTCACAGATTTCTGTTGTGGTAGAACAGAACAGCCGGACGGCCGAAGCCAGCTCCAGATCCAGCCGCGAGCTCGACAGCCATGCCGAGGAGCTGAACAATATGCTCTCCGGTCTGAAAGTCTGAAAATCTGAAAATCTGAGAACCCGAAAACGGAGTGTACATGAAAAGGTATATATCGGACCTGCATTTTTTCAGTGAAAAAGTAATGAAATACATGGACCACCGTCCGTTCAGCTCCACAAAGGAAATGAACGAATACATGATCTCACAGTGGAATGACACCGTAAAAGGTGGCGATCAGATTTTTGTGCTGGGAGACATGTTCGACTGGCGGTATGTGGAGGATGCGGAAGCGATCAACCACGTTCTGCACCGGCTGAAAGGCAGGCTGCACCTGATCTGCGGCAATCACGACTTCGGATGGATCAACCGGCCGGGCATCGACAGAGACCGCTTTGTATGGATCGATTCGATGCGCGAGATCGAGGACGGAAACCGGAAGGTCATCATGAACCACTTCCCCATGCCCGTCTTCGGCGGCAATCACCTGCATCTGAAGGACGGCAGCCCGATGATCTGGGATCTGTACGGCCATGTACATGACACGGAGGAAGCCCGGTTCATCTATGACATTCAGAAGATGGGCGCCGGCAGAAAAATCACACTCGCATCCGGCGCGACGGAACCGATGACCTGCAACATGATCAACTGCTTCTGTATGTACAGCGATTACCGCCCTCTCTCACTGGATGCCTGGATCGAGCTTCATCATAACCGCGAAGAGCGATAATTTCTGAACAGCTTAAGATAGGTTCTGTATAAGCTTAAGGAGGTCAGCATGGGATATCTGGACAAGTATTCGGGACGTAAAGAAAGAGAATATCTGCAGTCTCTTGGCGAGGAGGAAAAATACGCGGCATTCAACGAGATGATCCGACAGTCGCGTCACATCGTGTTCTTCGGCGGCGCCGGCGTATCAACGGAAAGCGGCGTACCCGATTTCCGTTCGAAAAACGGACTCTACAATCAGCACGATGTGCAGTTTGACGCCTATACGCCGGAATATCTTCTCTCCAACGACTGTCTGTACGCCCACTCTGACGTATTTTTTGAATTTTACCGTCAGAAAATGAACGCGAAAGGCATCGAGCCGAACAAGGCACATAAAAAGCTGGCGGAAATGATGCTGAAGGGAAAACTGGACTGCATCATCACCCAGAATATCGACGGACTTCACCAGAAGGCGATGGATGAGACGGCGCCGGATCAGGCGACCGCCGACAGACTCAATCAGTTTGTCTATGAGATTCACGGTTCCACGCTCCGCAACTACTGCGACACCTGCGGCGCGAAATATCCGTCCGACTACATCTTTAAAAGCACTGAGCGCGTGCCGCACTGCACCAGGGACGGCTGCCACGGTATCATCCGCCCGGACGTCACGCTGTACGGCGAAATGCTCCCGGAAAGAGCCTGGAGAAAATCAGAGGAAGCCTGTGAGACAGCCGATCTCATGATCATCGGCGGCACCTCTCTCGCCGTGTATCCGGCGGCAAACCTTGTGGACTATTTCCGCGGCAGCTGGCTCGTTGTGATCAACAGGGGCGCCACCAGCCGGACCGTCGCTGCCGACCTGAGCTTCGATGACTCCATCGGCAAAGTGCTGTCACACGTTGAACTATAAGGTATATATCTATTCCAAGATGCCACCGTACTGTATTAAGCCCGACTGAAATGAGGACATACGAAATGCAACGCAAAAATCAGGATCTGCTTCTTGTTATCGACATGCAGAATGTCTATCTCCCCGGGGAGGAATGGGCCTGTCCGTCCACCATGGACGCAGCGGATAACATTCTCCGCCTGCTCCCGCTGTTTTCCGGAGACCGGGTGATTTTTTCCCGGTTCATTGCACCGGAGAAGCCCTTCGGCAGATGGCAGACTTACAACGAAAAGTACGCCGGTATCAACAGCAGCCGGTATCTGAATGACCTGATTGATCCGATCCGGCGCGTGACGGAGAACGGATCATACCCCGTTTATGACAAGAGCGTGTACTCACTCATGAAAGTGCCGGAGGCCGGAAAAGCCGCCCTCGATGTCACATCGGCCGGCGGCCGTCTGGTGCTCACCGGCGTCGTGGCGGAATGCTGTGTGCTGTCCACCGCGTTCGAAGCCATCGACCTCGGCTGCGAAGTCATCTACGTCACCGACGCCGTCGCAGGCCTCGACGAACCAAAAGAAAAAGCCTCGGAGCTGATGCTCCGGGGCCTCTCTCCCGTACATACTCATCTGATGACCACGGAAGAATATATCTCTCGGATGCAGGACTGAATTTCCCGTCACGACCGTGTCTGTGCCTTTCCTGTCAGTTCCCGGGTCTGTTTTTTCAGATCCTTCGCCATCTTCCGGTAGAGGATCACGGCTGTGATCACCGTCACCGTCTCACCGAGCGGAATGGCGGTCCATGTCAGTTTCAGCGTTCCCGTCAGCGAAGACATCAGATGAAACAGAAGAACCGGAAGCGCCGCCTGACGCAGAATATTGATCAGCAGCGTATATCTTGCGTGCCGCAGCGCCTGCATCGCCGTCGAAAGAATGACCGTAATGCCGCCGAGCGGCAGTGAGATCACGGCGATTCTGATCGCCGGTATACCGATGGTCAGCATGTGATCCGATGCGCTGAACATGCCGAGGATCACATCCGGTATCAGTTCCAGAAGAATCATCAGCAGAATCATCCAGACAAGAATAACCGTGACGGCCAGCCGCACCGTTGTGCGGACCCGGTCGATTTTTCCCTTCGCATGATTGTAGGAAATGATCGGCACCATGCCGTTATTCATGCCGAACGCCGGCATGAAGCAGAAATTCTGAAGCTTCAGCCAGATACCGTACACCGCCGTCGCTGTCGTGCTGTACAGAAGCAGGATCTGGTTGATAAAAAACGATCCCACCGAATACAGACCGATCGTGATCATGGACGGAAAACCCACGGCAAAAATATCGCGGACGGATTTCACGGAAGGGTGTGCGATCAGCGCGGGAGAAAAATGAACCCAGTCATTCTTCTTCCGGTTAAACAGATATGCCGTCAGCGCACCGAGCATCAGTCCGAATACCGTCGCATACGCCGCGCCCGCAATGCCGAGCTTCGGAAACGGTCCGATGCCGAAGATCAGCAGCGGATCAAAGATAATATTGAAAACGGCGCCGAGCGCCTGACTGATCATGGCCGGAAACGCATTGCCCGACCCGGTCAGCATCTTCTCGAACAGATTGCCGAAAAACACACCGCCGGAGAGCGTCCAGCAGATCGTGAGATACTTCGTCCCGTCGCTGATGATCTCCTGCACATCAGTCTGCATCCGGAAATAAGACGGCACCACGGTCAGTCCCAGCATGACAAAAATCACCCAGTACAGCAGGCAGAGAAAGATCCCTGTATTGCCGTCCCTGTCCGCCTCCTTCTGATTGCCGAGCGCGATTTCTCTGGGGATGACGGCGCTGATGCCGACACCCGTGCCCACGCCGATCGCCGTCAGAACCTGATACATCGGAAAGGCGAGCGAAACCGCCGTCAGCGCGTTCTCCGAAATCTGCGCGACAAACATGGAATCGACAATATTGTACAGTGCCTGGATAAAGAACGAGATCATCATCGGCAGTGCCATGGAAATCAGAAGCTTTCCGACCGGCATGGTCGCCATTTTACTGTCATCTGTATTCATGCGGAACTGCCTCCGTCAGTTCTTTGACATCGCAATGGTTCCCGTTCGCTGCACCTCGAGGATGCCGTAGCTGCGGACCAGTTCGATGAATTCGGATATGGTATCCGGCTCCGCATGAAGTTCGATCACCATATTCTTCGGTGCCACGTGGACGATTTTTGCCCCCATGACACTGCAGAGTTCAATCAGGCTTCCCCTTGTCGTCGGCGAACAGGAAACCTTGATCAGCATCATCTCCAGTTGAATGCACTTCGTCTCTTCCAGCCGGCGGACCTTGATGACATCCACCTTTTTGTTCAGATGCTTTTCAATCTGATCGATCGTGCGCGTATCACCGTCTGACACGATCGTCATGGCCGACACGTCATGCTGCTCCGTCTCACCCACGGCCAGCGAGTTGATGTTGTATCCTCTCCTCGCGAACAGGCCGGCAATGCCGGAGAGCACGCCGTCTTTATTTTCTACCAGTACTGAAAAAATCCCTTTCATCGCTTCCTGTGCTCCGTCTCTGAATCTTATTTCGTGTTATTTGCGGCATCGATCTCGCACACCATGATGCAGGCATTTCTGCAGGCGAGAAAACGGTCGAGCACCCCGTCCAGCATCTCATTGCTGTCCGCGTAGAAATAATCCATGTCATACGCCTCGGCAAGCCTGTCAAAATGAGGATAATCATAGAGCTGTACGCCCGAGTAATGGCCGTGATAGACCTTTTCCTGATGTTCCCTCACCAGTCCGAGATACTGATTTCTCACGACAATGATCTTCAGAGGAATCTTATTGACGGCGATCGTTGCCAGCTCATACATGGACATCTGGAAAGCGCCGTCTCCGCAGACGGCAACCACCTGCCTGTCCGGTTCCGCCATCTTGGCACCGATGGCTGCCGGAATGGAGTATCCCATCGTGCCCATGCCGCCGGTCGTAAGGAAGCGCCCCTTTTTCATGACGTAGTTATCCGCCGACCACAGCTGATTCTGTCCGACATCCGCGACATAAATCGCATCGTCATCCATCTTCTCCGAAAGCGTCTGCACGAGATTCATCGGGCTGACGAGCCGGTCGCTGAACTTCCGGTGATCCACCGTGTGGATCTTCATCTCCTCCAGGTCCTCCAGCCACTGTTTCGTGTCGATATGAATGTCCGCATCCAGCAGATGTTCAAAAATCACCGCCGCGTCCCCGACAAGAGGAATCGTGGGGCCGAGATTTTTTCCGATCTCCGCGGAGTCAATGTCGATGTGGATGACGCTCACGCGTTTTTCCAGATTTTCCGGCTTCGGCACCGCCCGGTCCGCCACGCGCGCACCGACAATGATCAGAAGATCACTGGCCGACACCGCTTCATTCGCATACGGCTTTCCGTTGTTGCCCAGCATGCCGAAATACAGAGGATGCGCCTTCGGCAGCACGCCGATGCCCATCATGGTCGAGACAACAGGAATCTGATTTTTTTCACAGAACCGCCGGATCACATCCTCGGCATGACCGAGGATCACGCCGCCGCCCGCGCAGAGCAGAGGCTTGCTGGCGCGGTTCAGCGCCGCGATCACCTTCGCCATCTGCTGAGGGTTGCCCTTGATATTCGGCTTGTAGCCGCGGATGCTGATTTTTTCCGGGTACTGGAACGGCTTTTTCAGCTCCTGAATCTGAATATCACAGGGAATATCGATCAGAACCGGTCCCTTCCTCCCCGTATTGGCGATGTAGAAGGCCTCGCGGAAAACCCTCGGAATGTCATCGGCATCCTTCACCAGATAACTGTATTTCACAAAAGATTCCGTCGCACCTCTCATGTCCGCTTCCTGGAACACATCACGGCCCAGCAGGTCACTGCGGACCTGTCCCGTGATCGCAATGATCGGAATGCTGTCCGCATAGGCCGTGGCCAGTGCCGTAATCAGATTGGTCGCACCGGGACCGGAGCTTGTCACGCAGACCGCCGGCCGTCTGGAAATCCTTGCGTAGCCGCTGGCCGCATGTCCCGCTGCCTGCTCCTGACGCACAAGGATCTGTTCAATATCATTCTGGTTGTACAAAGCCTCATAAAAAGGCGCAATGGCCACGCCCGGGATGCCGAATATCTTCGTAATTCCCTCGGCTTTCAGGCATGCCACCATCGCTTCCGCACCGTTCATATCCTGCCGTACCTCCTGCCTTATCCGTTTATATATACAGAATATACATTTATTCATTACAGCCCGGGTGCTGCTGTATCCTGAGTTTGAATGCTATTGTACACCAGAAAATACACGTGTGCAAAAGAAAAGCCGCACGGGCTGTCTCCTTCAGGAGAAGCTGCCCGTGCGGCCTCTGTTACATGATCATCATATTCGGGTCATACCGTGCGGAATCAGTCTGCCCTTGAGGCATCGGAGCCGATGATCTGCTGATACAGACTGCCGTCACCGCTGTCTTTGCTGCTGCCGAATCCGCTGTTGTCGGAACTGCCTGTGCCGGCCTGGGCATCGGATTCACTCTCGAGTGTCACCGTTGCCGTCTTTTCCTCATAGCTTCCGCTGTCTCCGGATCTCTGATACGTAATGGTCACCTGATCGCCGGCTGCATAGTATTCCAGTTCGGAAATCAGATCCTCAGCCGAGGTAACCTTCTTATCACCGATCTTCGTGATGATATCGCCTCTCTGAAGTCCTGCCTTCTGCGCCGCACTGCCGTCAGCTACCGCTGTGATGCCCACGCCTTCCGGAATGCCGTACAGCTGTGCATAATCATCTGTCACATCGGTCGTGGTAACGCCCAGATATCCTCTCTCACTGTCTGAATATTTCTCTCTGGTTTCCTGATTCATCAGATTCTCAAGAATCGGCTGTGCCTTGGAAAGAGGAATCGCATAACCCATGTTATCTACGGTCTCACCGGTGGAAGTGGAAGAACTCTTCGCTTCGTTGATACCGATCAGCTCGCCCTTCATATTCAGAAGCGCACCGCCGGAGTTGCCGGGGTTGATGGCTGCATCTGTCTGGATCAGGCCTTCCTGCTGATACGTATTGGTGCCGTCAGAGAGCTCCAGGCTTCTGTCAAAGGCACTGATATAGCCGCTGGTGACGGACTCACCGTAGCCAAGTGCGTTACCGATGGCAACCACCTGATCACCAAGTGCGAGATCATCGGAATCACCGATGGTGATGGCCTTGATCTCCTTCATGGTATCGTCTGAAATATCACTGGTCTTTACAGCGACAACAGCCAGATCGCTGTCTTCATCGGCTGCCTTGACTGTCGCTTCATAGGCCGAATCGTCGCAGAAGCCTACGGAAACCTGATCTGCACC
>ONOC01000074.1 GCA_900319355.1 uncultured Eubacteriales bacterium
CAGTAATCCGGTGATTTTCCACGGTGTGATCACATGGGATAATGGAGAAATTGATATAGCGCCGGAAACAGTGTATAAAGAAAGCTATGCATATAACAAAGAAGCGATGTGAATGACCCTGTCCGGTGCATGCCGGAAGAGGAAGGGAGGAGCGGGAAAACGCGCCTCTTTTTTTTCTGGCGTTTCCAAATGCGAACGCACTGAGTTCTCATTCGAGCTGGACACATTACGGCCAAATGATGAAAGTTCAACACCTCAAGCAAGCGTAAAACTGACGGATGTCGGACTTTCGAATCCGCTTCGTTATTTTAACGAACCAGGAACTCACGATTTGAAAATTCCGAACGGCTCAAAGTGAAAGCAATGTGACAGTTTCGGGTGATATTCTGAGAAGCTGCTGGCTTTCTAAAGAGTACAATTAATCGGAAGTCTACAGAAACCCGTGCGTGCGCAGGTATGCATTTTTGACATGAGAGAGTCCGGCATTCTGATTCTTCTTCCGGTATTTCAGCGGCGTCTCTCCGTAACAGGAAAAGAATGCACTCGAGAAAGCCCGGGCATCTGAAAAACCGTTGTTGAGCGCGATCTCCAGAATAGGCAGATCGGTGCCGAGCAATGCCTGATAGGCGTGATGAAGTCTCACGCTTGTCAGGTATTTCTTGAATGTCGTGTCCATGTACATCTTGAAGGTGCGGGAAAGGTGTTCCTTCGAGAGGGAAAATGTATTTGACATTGTCTCCAGCGAGATCGGATCCATATAGTGGCTGTCGACATAATCCAGCAGTTCGGAGCAGCGTTCGATATGCTTCTGCGATTTGATGGAACCGGGCACGAGCTTCGGAACCTTGCAGTCAGTGAAAAGCGTGTACAGGATATCATAGAAGAAGCCGTTCAGCTTCAGCTGGTACAGCGGATTTTCCTGGCGGTTCACAAAGACGGGATACACTTCGGAAAACTCTTTTTTCAGCCTTTCGAACGCAGTCCCGGAACGATCGATCTGATATCGGTAATCATTGAACGAAGGGAAGACAGCCTTGAGAAAACTGTATGGGAAAATGATGGAGATCATCTCACTCTGCGACTGATAATTTGCCTGACAGGCATGGATGTCGCAGCTGTTGATGAGTACGATGTCCCCGGCGGAGGCCGCAGCCGTCTTCCCGTTTATACGAAAGAGACAGGAGCCTTCAATAATGCAGGATAGCTCAAGACTTCGGTGCCAGTGGCTTTTCACATCCGTGATATTGTTTTCCGATTGAAGATAGATCCAGGCCAGAAACTGGTCAGGCACTTTGATTGTCTCATGAAAATAATCCATTCCGACCCTCCTTCTGATACCGCAGCATATACATTATAGTAGCAGAAATAAGACGAAAAATTGATATTATTCGGGATGAAGCGGGACATTGTACTTCATAAAAACCAATAATAAGCAGAACAGACACCCTGAAGGACAAAAAATCGACATTCTCAGGCCATATGGATATCAATAACTTGCATTTTTATCGTCAAGAAATGCAGAGAAGCGCAATGCACAGGAACTGTATAATCGACGACAACAGATGAAACATATCATATCAAATTTCAATCTTGTCAGTAGCTGATCTTTCGCGAAGACAGCGAGGCGTGAAGGAGGGGCATGCATTGAAAAACAGATCCAGTCTCAACAAGCCGTCGTTCTGGGAGCATCTTCTGTTTCTCGGCCCGGCGTCTGTGATTTTTCTGATTGTCATCATCATCCCGTTCTGCATCAGTATCCGCTATGCCTTTACGGACTGGAACGGAGTGTCCAGCCAGGCCGGATTTGTCGGACTGAAGAATTTTGCGGACATCTTTACCGGAAAAAGCGATTTTCTCGGGGCTTTCCGGTTCACATTCATCGTCGCGTTTTTCAATGTCCTCATCATGAACGCACTCGGAATCGTCATGGCGGCTCTTCTGACAACCAAAATTCCTTTCCAAAACGGGTTTCGCGTGATTTTCTATCTCCCGAATGTAATCGGCGGACTGATCCTCGGCTTTGTCTGGCAGTTCATTTTCATCAACGGAGTGCCGGCGATCGGAAAAGCACTGCACTTTGCGCCGCTGATGACACCCTGGCTGGGCGACGAGCTGACAGCGTATGCGGGCATCATCATCGTCTCGATCTGGCAGGGGATGGGGTATGTCATGGTCATCATGATCGCGGCCATGACCGGCGTCTCGTCTGACCTGACGGAGGCCGCGAGGATTGACGGCGCGAATGCCAGACAGATCTTTTTCCGGATCAAGCTGCCGCTCTGCATGCCGTACATCACGCTGTGCCTCTTCTGGACGATTTCGCAGGCGTTCAAGATGTTTGATCTGAACTATTCCCTGACGAAGGGTGGTCCCTACGGATCAACCGTATCGCTGGCGCTCAACATCTACAATGATGCCTTTGCGAACAATAAATACGGGCTTGCGACCGCAGAGTCCCTTGTATTCTTCGGCATAATCCTGATCATCACATCTGTCCAGATGCATTTTTCAAGAAAAGCGGAGGAGGCGCTGAACGGATGACAACGAACAAGAAAAAGAGCCGCATCATCGTCTTTATCATCGTGCTTCTGCTGGCGCTCCTGTTTGTGTACCCGCTGTTCTTGATCGTCCTGAATTCAGTCAAACCGCTGGCGCAGATTCTGACGGATCCGCTCGGAATGCCGAAGAAAATGCAGATGGCGGAAAATTATCAGAAGGCCTTTGAAGAGATTGATGTCCTCCGGGTCGTGCTCAATACGGCGGTGCTGACGGCTCTTTCCGTGGCGGGGATTACCCTTCTTTCCGCAATGACAGCGTACTGGACACAGCGCTATCCGACAAGGTTCTCAAAGCTATTTGAGACGCTCGTGGTGCTTTCCATGCTGATTCCGTTTGCATCCCTGATGCTGCCGCTGGTGCAGGTCATGAAGGCGCTCTATATCAACAACACCATGTTCGGCACCGTTCTGACCTACTGGGGCATCGGACTTGCTTTCGCTTTTTTTATGATGCAGAGCGCGGTTAAGGGGCTTCCGGTAGAACTTGAGGAATCGGCCAGAATCGATGGCTGTTCACGGACAAAAGTCTTTTTCTCCGTGATCATTCCGCTTCTGAAGCCGACGATGGTCAGTGTCATCCTGATGGATATGTTCTGGATCTGGAATGACTTCATCGTGCCACTCATCATGATGAACAATGACCGTCTGATGACGATTCAGCTGGCCATCAGCCGGCTGTTCGGACAGTATTCGAGCAAGTGGCACGTGGCGCTTCCGGCGCTCGTGATGACGATGCTTCCGATTATCATTGTGTTCGTCCTTTTGCAGAAGAAGATCATGGATGGCGTGATCGCAGGCGCTGTAAAGGGTTGACAAATAGGATGACGTCTAAAGAGGAGGTAACAACGATGAAGATGAGAAGAACAATAGTTGCGGTTCTGACGGCTTCCATGACGGCCGGCCTTGGTACGGCAGCTGCCATTCCCGCGGCAGCGGATGACACGAAGACCATCTATATCTACCAGATGAAGACGGAGATTCAGGATGCGCTCGAGCAGGTATGTGAGAAATATTCGGAATCCCATCCGGGTGTCGTCTTCAAATGTGAGTCTGCCTCGGACAACTACAGCACGAGCCTTAAGACCAAGTTTCAGGGCGGGGATGCACCGGATGTTTTCAGTGTTTCCGGGCATTCGGATGTTCTGACATGGCAGTCCCAGCTCGCGGATCTGACAGGGGAAGACTTCACCAAGACGATGATCGATACGTCTGCGGAAAATGTGACGGTGGACGGCAAGGTTCTCGGCTTTCCGCTGTCTGTTGAAGGCTGCGGTTACGTCTACAACACGGAACTTTTCAAGAAAGCCGGTATCACGGAAGTCCCGACGACGAAGGAAGCGCTCTCGGACGATGTCAAGAAGCTTGCTGACAGCGGCGTTGCGGAACCGATCACAGAATGCTATATGGACTGGTATCAGCTCGGCAACTTCATGATCAACCTCGGATTCGCCGGACAGGACGATCCGCAGGCCTTCATCAAGGGACTTGCTGACGGAAGCGCCTCGTTCGTCGGCAATGACGTATGGGAGCAGCTGGCCGATTACATTCAGTTTGAATACAATCTCGACACGAACCCGTCCACAACGGATTTCAACACGCAGACCGCGCTGGTCGGTTCTCAGGATCTTGCGATCACGATCGGCGGCAACTGGTCTCAGCCGACCTATGATGCCGTGGATCCGAACCTCCCGGTCAGTCTGATGGGGATTCCGTTTTCGGACGATGAGAAGAAGAACGACCGGCTCTATCTGGTCGGAACGTACTGGGGCGTCAACAAGGATTCGAAGAACCTGGATACGATCAAGGATTTCCTGAACTGGCTTGTCACGGATCCGGATGGTCAGGGAAGCATCGCGAAGACCATGCAGCTGATCCCGGCCTACAGCAACATCGACACCGATACAGACAGCATCGGCGCGCTCGGCCAGGCTGTCGAGGAGTACATCAAGGCCGGAAAAGTCGGGAACATTTACTACACCTATTTCCCGGATGGCTTTGCGCAGGCAGCCGGCGAAGCGGTCCAGAAATTCGGCGCGGGCAAGTCGACCAAAGATGAGTTCCTTCAGGAACTTCAGGACAAGTGGACGAATCTCTCCGCTTCATAAAGAAAGATTCTCAAGTGCAGACACCAGGCTCCGGTTCAGATAAGTGGATTGGAGCCTCTTTTTGAAGATACAGGCAGGCACATGGAAAAAGAAAAGATTCAGGAAATCGTCAACGCGATGACAACGCACGAAAAAGTGCTTCTCTGCACCGGTAAGAACTCCTGGCGGACCAGAAACCTGGAGCGTCTCGGCGTTCCTTCTGTTCTGATGAGCGATGGGACGAGCGGCGTCCGCTTCCAGTACGGATCCGACCAGCCTCAGGAGATGTCGTTCTACGACAGTCTGGGCGGAAGCTTCGACAATGAGGATGCGATGGCCCGGACCTGTGAGGCGACTTGTTTCCCGAGCGGATCGGCGATTGCATGTTCCTGGAATACGGATCTGACGGCCCGGATCGGGACGGCGCTGGCGGAAGAATGCAAGGCTCTCGGCATCAATATTCTTCTGGGTCCCGGTATGAATATCCACCGGCATCCGCTGACGGCGAGAAACTTCGAGTATTACTCCGAGGATCCCGTCATCACGGGCGAGCTGGCCTCCTCGATCGTGAACAGCATTCAGTCGGAAGGCGTGGGAACATGCATGAAGCACTTCGCCTGTCATAATTCCGATTCACGCAGGACCCGCGTGAATGTTACCGTGAGTGAGCGTGCGCTCCGGGAGATCTATCTCGCTGGTTTTGAGCGGGTGATTCAGAAAGCTTCTCCGGTCAGCTTCATGAGCGCCTATAACAGGATCAATGGCGAGGAAGCATCCGGCAATAACCGGATCACCCGGGACATCGTCCGGAAGGAATGGGGCTATGACGGGACCATCGTCTGCGACTGGGGCGCTGTCAAGGACCCGGTCGAGGCGACGAAAGGGACGATCGATCTGCAGATGCCGCTCAGCAAGAGCTCGGCGAAGTGGCTCGAGGAGGCCGTCGAGAGCGGCCGACTGGACGAGAAGCTGCTGGATCAGCGGTGCGGGCATATTCTGAACCTGGTCTTCACATTGAAAGAGTGGGAGCAGAACTGGGACAGATCCCGGAAGATCGGCGATCATCACGCACTCGCGGTCGAGGCCGCGGCCGAATCGATGGTGCTGCTGAAAAATGAAGGCCGTATTCTTCCTTTCAAGCCGGAGCGCGGCGACAAAGTTGCGATCATCGGCCGGTTCGCGAAAGAACCCCTCTATCAGGGGACGGGCTGCGCGAAGGTTCATGCGCGGAAAGTGGATATCCCGTATGACAGCATGATGCCGTTCCTGACGTCGTGCGATGTCCGCTATGCGGAAGGGTATGCGGCAGACGGAAGCACGACAGAGGAAATGCTGACGTCGGCGCAGCAGGCAGCGGAAGATGCATCCGCCGTTATTCTCTTTGTCGGAAGCTTTCTTCCGGGTGAAGACGATGATTACAATCGGAAGGACATCCGGCTTCCGGAGGGGATGGTCCGGCTGATCGGGAAGGTATCGGATGTGAATCCGAACACGGTGGTGGTGCTGTCAAGCGGGGAAGTCTGTGAAATGCCGTGGCGGACCGGGGTGAAAGCTCTTCTTTATACCTGGTTCTCCGGAGAGGGGCTTGGCAAGGCTGTCGCCGACCTGCTGTTCGGAAGCGTCAGTCCGTCGGGTCGGCTTGCAAGCACGGTTCCGGAGCGGATTCAGGATACACCGGCCTTCCTGTCGTTTGAAGGCAATACCTATGAGATCCCGTATGCCGATGACATCTATGTCGGATACCGCTGCTATGAGAAGAAGGGGATCCGGCCGGCGTATCCGTTCGGTTACGGCCTTTCCTATTCCGAGTTTTCTTACAGTCATCTGCGTTTTTTGAAACATGCACCCGGAGCGACGAATGGCCCGGAATCATCGACCGCGCAGGAAGAAGCCGACGGGTGGACGGAACGGCTCGATATGCATCCGGATCAGACCGGACACAGCACCATTTCGGTCGAGGTGGATGTGAAGAACGAGGGACCGGTGGAGGCGATGCACGTCGTGGAACTCTACATTGAGCCGAAAATGCGGACGCGGCTTCCGAGACCGGTCCGGGAACTGAAAGCGTTCGCCAAGGTGAAGCTGATGCCGGGGGAGACGAGAACAGTCCGGCTGGAATTAGACCGCAGAGACTTTTCCTACTATGATCCGAAGGCGGAGGACTGGGTCGTTGAGAACGGAACGTACGCCGTCGAAATCTGCAGCGATTGTCAGACGGTCGATCTTTCCGCAGAGGTCATATGGAGCGGCGAGTCCTATCTTGTCCCGCTTGCACCGGACTGCGGATTTTATGAAATGTTTCAGTATCCGGTTGTCAGACGTATGTTCTATGACTTCCTGGTCGGACAGGGACTGGTCTCGAAGGATCAGGTGAACGAAAAGCTGGAAAAGGGGATGGTCTGGAGCTTCTGGAGCGTCCGGACGTTCCTTGATATGAACAGCGACGGCTGCATTACGTTTGAAGCCTACAATGATTTTCTTGCACGTGCGAATAAGGCCATTGCGGCGCTGAAGGAGAAGTGACGGGGCGGCGACCGGCATTTTATGTGGCCGCCGCCATTCACGACGACGGCCGGAACAGTGAGGTGCGGTACGGAAGACAAAAAATCGATCCGGATCCTGTCCGGTGATATCGTTTATGCGGAAAGCCCTGAGAAGCTGACGGTACTCGAACAGCATTATCTGATTGTCAGGCACGGTCTCGTTGAAACGATCTGTTCGGTTGTGCCGGAGGAGTATAAGGGCATTGAAGTGGAGGAGTACGGAAGAAACCTGATTATTCCGGCTTTTTCGGATCTTCATGTTCATGCCTCCCAGTATGCCCAGCGGGGCGTGGGGATGGATCTTCTCCTTTCCGACTGGCTGAACCAGTACACCTTCCCGCAGGAAGCAAAGTTTGCGGATCCTGATTACGCGAAGCAGAACTATGACGCCTTTGTCGAGGATCTGATCCGGCACGGTACATTTCATGTCAATGCATTTGCCACGATCCACCGTCAGGCAGCTGATTATCTCTTCGGACGGCTGGAGGAGAAGGGTCTTTATGCTTATGTTGGCAAGGTCAATATGGACTGCCATTCCCCCTCTTATCTAATTGAGACGACGAATAAATCTTTGAAAGAGACGGAAAAATTTCTGGATGAGCATCAGCAGGCGGCGGGACATGTGCGGTCCATCATCGTGCCACGCTTTGCACCGACATGCAGCGAAGCGCTGCTGAAGGGACTCGGGAAACTCGCCGCGCGCTATCAGGTCGGCGTCCATACGCATCTTGTGGAGTCCAAATGGGAGGCCGCGGAGGCGCTTCGGCTGTTTCCGGGCTATCATTCGGATGCGGAGATCTATGAGCGGAACGGGCTTATGGATAACGGTCCTTCGGTTTTTGCCCATGTCATCTTCCCGACGGACGAGGATATCCGCATCCTGAAGAAGCACCGCAGTATTGCGGTCCACTGCCCGGACGCGACGGCCAACATCATCGCCGGCATCATGCCGCTTGCCTCGATGGCGGACAGCGGCATCCGGATCGCGGCAGGATCCGACATTGCCGGCGGTCACGGCATCGCGGTCTACCGCCAGATCGCACGGGCGGTGCAGCTGTCGAAGCTGAAGGAATTATATGAGCCGGAAGTTGGCCGGACGATTACCCTTGCGCGTGCATTTTACCATGCCACGAAAGAAGGCGGGAGTTTGTTCGGCAAGGTTGGTTCCTTTGAGGAGGGGTATCATTTCAACGCACTTGTGATCCGGAACATGGAAGACCCGTGGAGGCGGTTGTCACCCGGGGAGCAGCTGGAACGTTTCTGCTATACCGGTGATGACCGGGATATTCTGGCGCGTTATCTCGACGGGGAAAAGATTGAGTGTCCGTAAGGCAGGAGGGGCGGGAAAGATGAGACGCCCTGTTCAATTCCGGTTATCTCACTGCGGTTCTTCCTCCTGCCCCGCGCCCCGGCGCACAATATCCGCACCGTACTTTTTCCGGACGCTTTCCAGCATAGCGTCGAGGGCGGCTTCTTTTTTCCGGAAGGCCTGCTGCTTCCGTTCCGCTTCCAGCGAACGCCCGTAGTCGAAGAGATTCAGCTGGCGGTACTCTCCGCGATCCAGACGGGTCGCGGAGACACCGATCAGACGCACCCGGACGCCTTTGGCGAAGAGCCCGTCGGGACCTGTCAGAAAGTCCCGGGCGAGGCGGAGCACCGTCCCGGAG
>ONOC01000077.1 GCA_900319355.1 uncultured Eubacteriales bacterium
AGGTGCTTTCCGCCGGTGAAGATGCCGGAAAACTGACGGCTGAGGGTGCGGCGCTTCTTGATGAGTCCGGCAATCTGGAGCCCGGCGTGCCGATGGCTCCGCCGGAAGGCGATGCGGGCACCGGCATGGTGGCGACGAATTCCGTTGCGCCCGGCACCGGCAATGTATCCGCCGGAACCTCTACTTTTGCCATGATCGTTCTGGAAAAAGACCAGAAGATGAAGAAGCTTCACCGCGAGATCGATATGGTGACAACGCCGGACGGTGCGCCCTGCGCCATGTCACATGCCAATAACGGAACGACCGACCTGAATGCCTGGGTGGGAATTTTTAAAGAATTCTGCGATCTCATGGGCATTAAGGCTGATATGGGTGAGCTTTACGGAAAACTTTACCGTCACTCCCTGACCGGAGATAAGGACTGCGGCGGCCTGTTGGCTTACGGGTTCTATTCCGGTGAGAATGTCATCCAGATCAATGAAGGACGTCCGCTCTATGCGAGAACGCCGGAGAGCCATTTCACACTGGCCAACCTGATGAGATCAAATCTGTATACCTCTCTCGGTGCCGTGAAGCTCGGCATGGATATCCTGACAAAGGAAGAACATGTGCGCATCGACCGGATCACCGGCCACGGCGGACTGTTCAAGACCGAAGGTGTGGCGCAGAATTATCTCGCCGCGGCGATTCACGCTCCGGTTACCGTTATGAAGACGGCAAGCGAGGGCGGCCCCTGGGGCATGGCGGTTCTCGCCGCTTATCTGATCGACGGCGGAAGCTATAAGAGTCTCGGAGCATATCTGGACGAGAAGATTTTTGCCGGCCAGGAAGGCATCACTGTACAGCCTGATCCGGAGGATGAGAAGGGATTCGAGACCTTCACGGACCATTACAAAGCCGGCATTGAGGTTGAGAAATCAGCCATTGAGCATCTGAACTGGTAACGTATTCTCTTATAAGAAGAAGCGGCCAGAGCCACGGAACACATGGAGACTCCCGGGCCGAGGACAGGCGGGAGCGCGTCGAGGCCGGAAGTCTCCGTGTGTGACTGTGGCGGGCAACATTAAGATGTCACGGCAGATCAGAATTGTCATAACCCGAAATGCCGTGATATACTGGTAACGTCCGGCGAAAAAGCCGGAAAATCTGTTGATAATGATAAAGGAGCAGCTAAATGGACAATAAGGAATTAAAGCGTATTGCCAATCAGGTCCGCAAAAATATTGTGACCGGCGTTCACGCGGCAAAGTCCGGACACCCGGGCGGATCGCTGTCAGCCGCTGATATTTTTACGTATCTGTATTTTGAGGAAATGCATGTAGATCCGAAGAATCCGCGCGATCCGGACCGCGACCGCTTTGTTCTTTCCAAGGGACACTGCGCGCCGGGATATTACGGCGCACTGGCCGAGAAGGGATTTTTCCCGCGTGAGGATATGAAGACACTGCGTCATACCGGTTCTTATCTGCAGGGTCATCCGAATATGAATGATGTGCCCGGCGTGGATATGAGCACCGGTTCTCTGGGACAGGGAATCTCTACCGCGGTCGGCATGGCACTGGCCGGAAAACTGAAGAAGAAGGACTACCGCGTTTACACGCTGCTCGGCGACGGCGAGATCGAAGAGGGCCAGGTATGGGAGGCTGCCATGTTCGCAGGCAACCATGAACTGGATAATCTGGTCGTCATTGTAGATAACAACAACCTGCAGATCGACGGACCGATCACGGAAGTGAACTCTCCGTATCCGATCGACAGGAAGTTCGAGGCGTTCAATTTCCATGTCATCAATGTTGCCGACGGCAATGATTTTGACCAGCTTCGTGCCGCTTTTAAGGAAGCACGCGAGATCAAGGGCAGACCGACGGCCATCATTGCGAAGACGGTAAAGGGCAAGGGCGTTTCCTTCATGGAGAATCAGGTCGGCTGGCACGGCAAGGCACCGAATGATGAGGAGTACGCTGTGGCAATGGCAGACCTTGAGAAAATCGATGAGGAGGTGAACGCATAATGGCTGACGTTAAGAAGATCGCAACCCGTGAGAGCTACGGCAACGCACTGGTTGAACTGGGAAAAGAGCATGATGATCTGATCGTTCTGGACGCTGACCTGGCAGGTGCGACCAAAACCGGTATTTTCAAAAAGGCATTCCCTGACCGTCACATCGATTGTGGTATCGCAGAAGCTGACATGATGGGCATCGCGGCAGGTCTTTCCACCTGCGGATTCGTTCCGTTCGCGAGCAGTTTTGCCATGTTTGCTGCCGGACGTGCGTTTGAGCAGGTCCGCAACACCATCGGCTACCCGCATCTCAATGTAAAAATCGGCGCAACCCATGCCGGCATTTCGGTCGGCGAGGACGGCGCTTCCCATCAGTGCAACGAGGATATCGCGCTGATGCGCACCATTCCGGGCATGACGATCATTGTTCCTTCTGATGATATTGAGGCGAAGGCAGCTGTGAAGGCAGCCTATGCCTTTGAGGGACCGGTCTACATGAGATTCGGAAGACTTGCGGTTCCGGTGATCAATGACCGCCCGGATTACAGATTTGAGATCGGGAAGGGTATCCTTCTCCGCGAAGGATCTGACCTCACGATCATCGCCACCGGACTGGAAGTAAATTCCGCGCTGGAAGCCGCTGAAAAGCTGGCGGCAGACGGCATTTCCGCAGAAGTGATCAATATTCACACCATCAAGCCTCTGGACGAGGAGCTGGTCATCAGATCGGCATCAAAGACCGGAAAGGTTGTCACCGTAGAGGAGCACAACATCATCGGAGGCCTGGGCGGCGCTGTCGCAGAAGTTCTCTCCGAGAAGTGCCCGACGAAGGTGCACAGAATCGGCGTCAATGACCGCTTCGGCGAGTCGGGCCCGGCAGTGGAGCTGCTTCACAAGTACGGCCTCGACGGCGAAGGCGTTTACAACAACATTAAGGCATGGCTGCAGTAAGATCGAAGAGCTTTACTTAAGTCTGCGCCGGCGGACTGTCGCTTTTACAGGACAGTCCGCTTTTTCTGTCTGCGGGAAGATATACGAATTGCAGGTATTAAAATACGGCAGAATCAGCTATACTGTAACTGTCAGTTTATACACGGCTGACCCGTCAGTGTGACACTATCATCAGAAGTCTGTCATAAAATCTGAACGGGAAGACGGAGCATGACGAAAAACGGGGTGACAGGAGGAAACAGTATGAGTGGCAGGAAAACAGAACGGGGTATTTTCCGTGTTCTGACTATGGCAGTATGTGTTCTGGCGTCCGCGGCGGTCTGCCTGAACACCGGCATCAGCGCTGTGAGAGCCGATGCAGCAGACGGCGGAAGGACAGCTGTCATGTCTGAGGCAGAAGAGACGGCACTTCAGGGAGCATCTTCCGGAACGAGCATGTACCGCCTGTATAATAAAATCACGGGAGAGCATCTCTATACTTCCAGCGTGACGGAACGGAATTCTCTTGTTCTGGCAGATCAGGGATGGACCTATGAGGGCATCGGCTGGACGGCGCCGTCCTCAGGTACACCGGTGTACCGCATGTACAATCCTGTATCACACGAGCATCACTATACGACGGACAGGCATGAACGTTCTGTTCTGCTCAGACAGTATCACTGGAACGATGAAGGCATCGGCTGGTATTCCGACAACAATTCGTCAGTAGCCATGTACCGTCAGTTCAACCCGAAGAGCGGCACGGCTGCGGGCTCTCATAATTACACCGCAGACGTCAATGAGAAGAATGCGCTTGTCTCACAGTACGGCTGGCAGGACGAGGGTCTTGCCTGGTATGCGCTGACGGGATCTGTGGAAAGTGACGCGAACCCGATGACGATATGTAACGGGATCGATTTTTCCGCGGTATATGACTATTCCTATGTGAGAGCCATGTATCCTTCAGTGGTGTCATCGGTCGGCGGTTCCGATGCCGCACTGATCAGATACTTTGCGGAGAAAGGTATCACGGACGGCATGAAGGCAAAGGCCTCGTATGATCAGGCAGCGTATGATGCGCTTCGCAGTAAAGTGATCGCGTCACGTGACCCGATGCAGCAGAAGGCGCAGAGCTATTCCAGCCGCACGAACTGGCTGATTCTCGTCAACCAGTCGAATTACACCTGCGAGGTCTTCACAGGCGGACAGAATAACTGGTCCCTGGCAAGAAAAATCACCGTGGCCGTCGGCGCGCCTTCGACACCGACACCTGTGGGAACCTTTACTGTCGGAATCAAGGAGCTGGTTTTCGGAGGAACGGGATACCGCTGCTGGTATGCGACACAGATTTCCGGCAATTATCTGTTCCATTCGACGCTGTACAGTACCGCTTCATCGCCTGTGGCACCAGTTGACAACCGGGTCGGCGCTGCGATTTCGCACGGATGTGTCCGCATGCATCTGGAAGATGCGAAGTGGATCTACGATAACGTACCGGGCGGTTCGAAGATTGTGATCTACAGGTGAGTTCTGACAACCGGCAGGAAGACAGCCGGAAAAAGGAGGAAAACGTGAGGACAGAAAGCGATTCTGCCGTAAAAATCCTGAGGATGCTGATCACTGCTGTCATCTGCGCAGCAGCAGCCGTGTTCCTGATTTTTGCCGCGGGAGTGAATGTCCATGCCGACAATGATGACACCGTGAGCATGTACCGGATGTTTAACGATGCGACGGGAGAACATCTGTATACGACGAGCGTCAATGAGAGGAACGAGCTGGTTCTGCATTACGGCTGGACCTATGAAGGCATAGGCTGGACGGGACCGGTGAAGTCGGCAACGCCTGTATACCGGGTATATGATCCTGAAAGCGGTGAGCATCATTACACCGTCAACCGGCAGGAGAAGCAGGCGCTGATTGATGAATATCACTGGAATGACGAGGGCATCGCCTGGTATTCGGACGACAGAAAAACAGTGCCGCTGTACAGGCTGTTCAATAAGGAAAGTCAGTCACCCGTTTCATCTCATAATTTTACGGCGGACAGCCATGAGAGGGATGTCCTGAAGGAAAACTACGGATGGACGGGCGAGGGTATCGCGTGGTTCGGCGTGACCGGCGCGATCGACAGCGACGACCATCCGATGACCATCTATAGGGGTGTAGATCTGTCTGATATCTACAGCTATCAGTATTTCAGATCAAACCATCCGGAGGTTGTGGCCAGTGTCGGAAGCAGCGATGCGGCGCTGATCCGCTATTTTGCGGAAGAGGGACTGAAAGCCGGACTGAAAGGAAAAGCTTCCTTTGACCAGAACAGATATGACGAGATTGCGGATAAATTTGCGAGAAACGGTCATGTGATTGAGATTGATCCGGGTCATCAGAGCGCAGACGTCGATACCAGTGCGATGGAGCCGAACGGCCCCGGTTCATCTGTGATGAAGATGAAGGACACATACGGTACGCAGGGCACCTATACGGGTATTCCGGAATATCAGCTGAATCTTGATATATCGAAGATGCTGAGGGACGCGCTGGAAGAGAAGGGTTACACGGTTTATCTGACGCGCGAGAACAACAGCACGGCAATCAGCTGTAGCGAGAGAGCACAGAAAGCCACGAAGGACGGAGCCGACATTCTGGTCCGCATCCATGCGAACGGAGGCGCGTCATCGGCTTCCGGTGCCTGCGCACTCGTCGGATCCGCCTCCAACCGGTGGATCGGAGGACTTCATGACGAGAGCAGCCGCCTTGCCGCATCGATTCTGAACCATTACTGCCAGACGACAGGCCTGAAAAACGGCGGCGTGTATGACAACGATACGATGACCGGCAACAACTGGAGCACGGTTCCGGTCATGATCCTTGAAATGGGATATATGACGAACATGCATGACGATTACTATATGGCCGATGCCGGTAACAGACAGAAAATGGTCGGGGGAATCGTCGAAGGTATCGATGAGTATTTCGGATACTGAGTATGCCGTGTTTTCAGTATACCGGAAACTGAGAAAAGAAAAAGAAACGGGCGGCCTGCCCGTTTCTTTTTCTGTCCGGCTGAGGATGATGTGAGCCGGCGGTTTTATACAATGATGACCTGCTGCTCGTATTCGTGAACGAAACGGGTACCGCAGATCTCTGATTTTGCGTTTTCGTACAGCGTGGAAGCGTTGAAATCGCAGACGGAATATCCTCCCGGAATGGAAAGCACGCGTGTGGTCAGAGGCGCCGATGCGTTATCCTTGATCATCTTCAGCAGTGGCTCGCTTTCCTTTCGGAACCCGAGAAGACGCAGATACTTCGGCCGGACGGCGGAAAGAAAATCATCCTGCCGTATACCGAGAATGATGTGAAGAAGCGCACGGTTAATCTGCGTTCTTGTCGTGTTCTTTGTCTTCAGCGTCTCGGCAAAGGTGTGCAGCGAAGAAAAATCATACATATGATTGATGATGCGTCTGGCCAGATCGGCCGGCACATCCAGATATCTGGAAACCGAGTGGACGGTTTCCTTCATCAGCTGATAATGCAGCGCAAAGGAAAACAGTGCATCGGCACTGCCGGGATCCACAAAGGAAGCCTCTTCCATGACGGAAAGGACCTCGGCCGGGATATAAGGCTTCAGGCTGTCGTCGATGCGGAGCGTTTTCGAAATCTGGCGCCGGATCGTGGAGGCGGAAACCGCGCGGTAGGCCTGGTAGATGGTCCTGTCGATCAGTGCCGACGTATTGCCGGAAGCAGGAGAGGAGGGTATCGATCTCGTGATATCGGCGTCATGAGCCTCTCCGATCCGCTGGATCGTGTGCGGGATGATGAAACTGCCGGTTCTGTTCAGCGCGATGCAGTACTCCAGTCCGAGAATATCGTTGGGCGAGCGGAAAGCGCGGACAGCGTTTTCATCCGGGAATACACCGACGTCCCGGAGCGCCTTTTCCCGCGCGGCGGGATAGGACATACCGCTTTTCAGATACTGCTGGAGTGCTTCTTTGAAAAAATCTGTTTCAGCGGAGAGATACTGCGATGTCCTCAGAAAAAATCCGGTGTCTCCGGTTTCGCTTCCGAACCAGAGTTCCTGAACGACACCGGTGATATTCAGTATGGCGATGGCTCCCTCGGCGAAACGGCGTGCACTGCCTGTCGCACAGGCGACGGGGAGCTCGATCACGGCGTCGGCGCCGCCGGCCAGAGCCATGCGGGTTCTCGTATACTTATCGTAGACAGCAGGCTCACCTCTCTGGACATAGTCACCGCTCATCACGACAAGGATGTAATCAGCTCCCGAGATCTGACGGATCTGCCTCAGCAGATACTGATGACCGTTGTGGAAAGGATTATATTCTGCTATGACCGCTGCTATTTTCTTCATCTTCTGTCTGCTCCTTACTGACATGATTTCTGTCCCGGACAGGATGCGCGGTTCAGGACAGAACTCATATACCAGTATAACGCAAACCGATACCTTCAATCAATCGGTACTGCCGTTATATTCTATTGAAAATCAGTTGTTTTCTTACAGGAAAAAGATCCTGTGAATCCTTGTTTCAGAGAATCAGAAGTCGTATACTGGGTAAGGTATTGTGTACAAAAAATTTAATGGAGGCAGTTATTGTTATGTATGGTTTTGGCGCAATGATTGAACAGTTGAAGAAGGACCCGAAGACAATCGTTTTCACAGAAGGCGAGGATCCCAGAATTCTTGAGGCGGCATCCAGACTGCTTGCCGGAAATTTCCTGAAGCCGATCCTGGTAGGAGATCCGGAAGGGATTACCGCTGCGGCTGAGAAGGAAGGATACAACATCCGCGGTGCGGTCATCATTGATCCGAATAATTACCCGGAATTCGACGCTATGGTTGATGAGTTTGTTGAGCTTCGCAAGAAGAAAGGCATGACGCCGGAAAAGGCAAGACAGATTCTTGTGGCTCCGAACTATTTCGGTACCATGCTGGTGAAGATGGGCAAGGCTGACTGCCTTCTCGGCGGTGCTACCTATTCCACAGCTGATACGGTACGTCCGGCACTGCAGATCATCAAGTGCAAACCCGGTTCATCCATCGTATCCAGCTGCTTCATTCTTGTACGTCCTTCTGCAACAGGCGACAATGAGGTTCTTGCCATGGGCGACTGCGCTATCAATATTATGCCTTCTGAGGATGATCTGGTCGAGATCTGCGGCGAGATGTGCAAGTGCGCAAGAGTATTCGGCATTGAGCCGAAGGTTGCGTTCCTTTCCTTCTCTACACAGGGATCTGCAAAGGATGATTCTGTAACGAAGATGCAGAATGCCTGCGCCAAGGCCAAGATCAAATATCCGGATATCCCGATCGACGGTGAGATGCAGTTCGATGCTGCCGTATCACCCCGTGTAGCTCAGACGAAGATGCCCGGTTCCGAGGTGGCGGGTCATGCCAATACTTTCGTATTCCCTGACATCAACGCCGGCAATATCGGATACAAGATCGCTCAGAGAATGGGTAACTTTGATGCTTACGGACCGATCCTTCTCGGACTG
>ONOC01000075.1 GCA_900319355.1 uncultured Eubacteriales bacterium
AAAGATATCAGGAATTGAGAATAGTAGAAAGAGCGAAAGCACCTCGATTTTCATGACCCCATCGGTGCCTTTCGCCAGAAAGGCGGAAAATAGATATGACGAAAAAAGAAAGGGCGCTGGAGGTCATCCGGCGTCTGAAAAAAGAATATCCCGAAGCATTCTGCACACTTTCCTATGAAGATGCGTGGCAGCTGCTGGTGAGTGTCCGGCTTTCGGCACAGTGCACGGACAAAAGGGTGGACCAGACAACGCCGGAACTGTACCGCAGATTTCCGACGGTCGAGGCACTGGCGGAGGCGGATCCTTCGGAGATTGAGGAGATCATCCGGCCCTGCGGCCTCGGTCACAGCAAGGCGCGCGATATTTCAGCGTGCATGAAAATGCTTCATACGGTGTATCATGACAGGGTACCTGATACCATGGAAGAACTGCTGAAGCTGCCGGGCGTCGGCAGAAAGAGTGCCAATCTGGTGCTGGGAGATGTATTCGGGAAGCCGGCCATTGTCACGGATACGCACTGTATCCGCCTCTCGAATCTGATCGGACTGACCGACAATATAAAAGAACCTGTAAAGGTAGAGAGAGAACTGAGAAAAATCATCCCTCCGGAAGAGGGCAGTGACCTGTGTCACCGTTTTGTGCTGCACGGGCGTGCCGTCTGCATAGCACGCCGTCCGCAGTGCGGACGGTGCTGTCTGTCAGACGTGTGCCGGTATGGGATAGCTCATTCGGACACGGAAGACCGGAGTCCTCAGTGATTTTTCTTCCACAGACGGACAGTCTGAAGAAGTTCCAGTTTTTTGTCCCGGGGAAGCCCGGAAAATTCCTGCATCATTTCATGATCAAGGGCGGTTTCCGCATATCCCGGTTCCACGTCTCCGATGAGTGAATCCAGGGTTCTGCCGGTCAGTCTGGCGTAGTAGAAAAGGACGCGCAGAGACATGGCGGTGCGGTTATTTTCCACGTTGCTGATATAGCCGGGAGTGACATGGAGCGCTTCTGCGACCTGGCTCTGCGTCAGGCCGTTCTGCAGACGCAGCGACCGGATCCGGCTTCCGAGATCGTGAAACGCAAATGTATTATCTTTTTCCTGTCCGGGCGTATGATTCGTTTTCTTTGTGCCTGTCATATCTTACCTCCTGCTGTTTTATGTCTGTACCATGCTGCCGTTCAGCAGTGCATCGAGTTATACACCTTGATCATTTTCTATCACAAACAATAGGAAAAATAAAGGGATCAGAGATGAAAAAAACGTTAATTTTTTCTCGGAAATCGATATTGCGGATACAAAAGCGACAATGTCTGGTTGTTTTTCTGGCTTTTCTCCTTTTCTCGGCTGCAGGGATACATGCTGTTTCCGCTGCCTCCCGGTATGTTCAGGATGCCGACGGTCAGTTCGGATCTGATGAAGAGGAACATCTGGAACAGGAGTGCGAAGCTTTCAGGGAAGCGCACGGATTTGATATTTATATACTGACGGTAAATTCAGAAGAAGCGGGCGGAAGCACGGAACAGGACAGCAGGGATTATGTGGAAGCCTTTACGGATGAACATGCCCCGTCGGGTGCTGTCGCCCTGCTGATCAACATGGATATACGGTATTATTACATCGATGTGACAGGAGATACGCCGCTCGCCATTTATACGGACAGCCGTCAGCAGGATCTGGGGGATGAGGTGCGGTCATATCTCTCATCCTCTGACACAGATGGTGCTGCAGAAGCCTTCCTGTCGGAGGCTGGCGCTGTCGCCTCTTATGCAGAAAATCACGGTGACAGTGAATCCGGAGAAGACGGACAGCATACGGTGGGGATTTTTGTCATTCCCGCGGTCATCGCGGCAATTGTCTCGCTGATCATCCTGGGCGTCATGGCCGGCATGCATCACCAGAAAAAAGAGGCGCGGGATGCCTCTGCGTACGTCACGAAAAATTCGGTGAGCTTTCCCGTCCGGCAGGACGTTTTTATCAGTCAGTATGAGACACGGGTGCCGGTGGCGCAGGACAGAAATTCCTCCGGCGGTCCGCATATTTCCACACACACGTCTTCCGGCGGAGGTACCCACAGCGGCAGCGGCGGGCATTTCTGAGGCTGATGCAGGGCGAAGGTGACCGGAACGAAAAAATTGCGTCGATCACGCAAACAGTGAGACCGGAGGAATTTTATGGCAGATGAGGAAAAAATCTGGAAATGTCCGTCGTGCGGAGGGTATCTTCAGTGGTCGCCGTCGGACCAGAAACTGAAATGTCCCTGGTGCGGCTCCGTGTATGATCCGTCGTACTTTGAAAATCAGGAGAAGCAGGCGGATCAGGATGTCCGGGATCAGGATTATCAGAAGGGGGAAACGACAGAAGAGGCCGGAGCCTCTGAGAAAAGCACGGATGACACGGACTACCGGCCGGAAGACCTCCGGGTGTATCGGTGTCAGAACTGCGGCGCAGAGATTATCACCGACAAAACAACGGCGGCCACGACCTGTGCCTACTGCGGCAGCCCTGTCGTTCTGATGGAACAGTTCGACACGGAATTCAGGCCCAGGTGGGTTGTCCCTTTCAGAATTGACAGGAATCAGGTGGCGGACCTGTATAAGAAGTATGTGAAATCACGGCCTCTGACCCCGGGTGCTTTCATGAGAGATGCCGTCATAAGCAAAATCAAAGGCGTTTATATTCCTTTCTGGCTTTACGATCTGGAGACAGAGGGAAGGGCTGAGGCGAGGGGTGAGCGCTGCCATACCTTCACGGATGACCGATATATTCACACCATCCATCAGGTTTTCGCCATCCGGAGAGAGGGAAAGCTGGACATCCGTGAACTGCCGGTGGACTCCTCTTCAAAAACGCCCGATGATGCCATGGACAGCATTGAACCTTTCAACATGAATGACAGAGTGCCGTTCAGACTTTCCTATCTGACAGGCTTTTATGCGGAGAGGTACGATGTCGGCGCGGAAGAGTGCAGCAGACGTGCGGTCAGACGCGCCGAACAGTCCATGCACGAAGAAATCATGAAATCCATTGCAGGATATACGTCCGTTCAGATCCTGAACGAACAGGAACGCTGTCTGCCGGAAAAAATGAGCGCGGACTACGCGCTTCTTCCGGTTTACCTCCTGTCCGTACAGTATTCGGGTAAAAATTACCTGTTTGCCATCAACGGGCAGACCGGCCGGATCGTCGGAGATGTACCGGTTTCACCGGCGCGGGCTGCCGGAAAGACGGCGGTGATTTTTGCGATCCTGTATGTCATTGGCATACTGATCGCCATGCTGCTGTTCTGAGAAACTGAAGATCTCCTCAGACGGCGCGGTCACTTCTGGCTTCCTTTCTTACCACGAGGAAGCAGAGAAGATAGATGACCACAATGACAGCGAGGAACACAAGCGAGGATTTCGTGCTGCTGATCGAGGCGCAGGTGTCATAGATGCCGTGCAGGAGCGCTGCGAGCAGATAGCCGATGGCGATCAGGATACCGGCGCCGACGGCGTTTCCGCGGTCAGAGGCAAGCTTTGCGCGGCCGTAGAACAGGCCGAACAGGACGGAGAAAGCCATGTGGCCGGGAATCGACAGAATGGCACGGGTGATGACGACGGAAATGCCGTAATGAGCGACATACAGAATGTTTTCCATGGCCGCGAAGCCGAGGGAAACAAATACCGAGTAGACGATACCGTCAAACCGGTAGTTGAAGGCCGGATCATGCCAGGTGCGGATGCCCATGAGCAGGTATTTGGTACCTTCCTCCACACAGGCGACAACCAGGAAATAATAGCTGAAGACATGGGCGAGCGTATCCGGCACACCATCCTGCGGGGCACTGATGAACAGACCGCCGATGGACTCGAGGATCATGGACAGGAAGCCGGCCAGCGCGCCGAGGAACAGCAGGCGGATGAGGAGGCCGGCAGGTTCTTTCTCCACACTGTCCTGTGAGTAGACATAGCGTAGCAGTAATGCAGCGGGAAGCACAGCCATGAGCGCGTAAAACAGTGCAATTTCCATGACGGGTACAAAGGGCAGTGCAAAAAAGATCATGATTTTCCCCTTTCATTGACAGATCCGGGTGAACCGGTGATTGTCAGCATGCTGAATCTGCAGAAAAATACCTGTATTCTGTTTCTTAATACATTACATATAAAGTACCTTTTTTATCACATGAATGCAACTTTCAGTTCACAGATTCTTCACGGGCGGGGATTATGATACAGAGGTTGGCAGCGGGAACAAGGGGACCGGTGCCGGAGTTACTAAGGGAAAACGAGGGTGATCAAATGAAACTGACAAACTGGAAAATGGAAAACGGAGAACTGATCGGCTGTGTATTCGGCAGCAAGCAGTTTAAGAAAGGCACCTATGTGCACACGTCAAGGGTGATCTCGACGGTATATGATGACGGTCTTTTTCTTTTCAGAACGGAACATTCCATCTATGAGGGAATGGCCACGGAATTTATCGGAACAGAGGTGGAACTGAACCAGCTGATCGAGAATGCGGAAAAGGGCGAGAGGCAGACGACGGCACAGATCAACTTTGAAAGAGGTCAGTGATCTGAGATAAACAGCATACGGATAACAGACGGGGAAGCGCGGATCCGGAAGGATCCGCGCTTCCCCGTCTGCGTTATAAAGCGGCTGACATTTTTTCATATTTCTGCTTGTGCAGCCGGATTCAGAATGATACAATCAGTTTGTCAGGAAACTGAAAACGTGATTTCAGTTTCCGAAGCGGAACAGGAGAGAGACAATGGACGTGAATAAGACGATAACACGGGATGAGAAGGATGAAGAGCTCCGGCATGAGATTCTGGAAGGAACCGCGGTGCTTTTCAACCGGAACGGACTGAAGTTCACGATGGATGAGCTTGCCGCGATGATCCACAGGAGTAAAAAGACAATTTATACGGTGTTCCCTGATAAGGAGACACTGCTCTGCTCGATGGTGGATCATGTCTTCGACAATATCAAGACGACCGAGCAGAAGGTCCTGCAGAATCCGGAACTGGAAACTGTCGAAAAGCTGAGAAAGCTTCTCGGCGCCATGCCGGAACAGTATCAGACGGTTGATTTCCGGAAACTCTATGTGCTGAAGGAAAAGTATCCGGTCGTTTACGACAGAGTGCAGGAACGGCTGGAGAGCGGCTGGGAATCCACGATTGCCCTGATGAAAAAGGGTATGAAGGAAGGGACGATCCGGCGGGTTTCCATACCGGTGTTCAAGACGATGTTTGAGAGCACGCTGGAGCAGTTTTTCCAGAGAGACGTCCTGGTAGAAAACGGCATTACCTACAGCAGGGCGCTGGATGAGGTTGTGAATATCCTGGTCGACGGTATTGTGATCAGAGACTGATCGACAGGTTTATTTGATGGGAGGTTTTTATGGAAGACAGAGCTAAGGTGATTTTCGGCAACACAATCAGTGCGGCGGACTACCGCGCGGCCTGTGCTTCGAAAGAGCGGTTTGTGAAAAAATTCGGAAGCGACGCCGATGTGACATACCGTGCCGAACTGAAAGAGAACGAAGTGATCGGACCCGTTTTCGGCGTGAAGGATGTGAGGGTGACGAAGGAAAACACCCCTGGTCATAAGAATCCGGCAGGCGGGGATGCGGGAAAGGCGTCCCCGGTCAGTCCGGATACAGAGCCCGGGAACGACGGCTTTGATACGGAAAAGGGCATCATTATCGGGAACATCCGTATGGGATTCGGCCATTACCGGATTGCCATGGCCATGGCATCCTGTGCCCATGCGCTCGGGTATCAGCCATACTGGATGGATCTCAATTCGTATCCGGAGACAGCCTGCACGAAGGTAATCAGCGAGCAGAACAGGCTGTATTCCATGGGATCCAGAATCTCACAGAAAAGTGCACTGTTCAACAAAGTCGTGTGGGAACCTGTGAACTATGAGGGCTTCAGGAAACTTTCCTATAATGCTTCCGATCAGAAGAACGCGGAGATCATGGCCCCTGTGTACAGCGGCATACCGAAGGATATTCCGGTGATCGGAACGCATGTGTGGCCTGCGCAGGCCGCGCTGCACGCCGGCATGAAATATGTGGTGGATGCCATTCCGGACAACTGGCCGATGGCGCTTCATCTGGCAGAGGGAGCTGTTCACACCGTTCAGACGCATTTTGCGTATCAGGGGTACCGTGTGCTGAACGGCATGAACGGCAGAGAGGTGCTCAAACCCATGCCTGCCGGAAGCCTGCTTTATACGGGTCATTATGTGGATGATGAGCTGGTAAGGAACATTGAACAGGACTGTGAGGCCAGGATCAGGAGAAAGAAAGACGGCAGGCCGATGCGTTTCCTCCTGACGGTCGGAGGTGCCGGCGCGCAGCAGGCGATTTTTGCTGCGGTGGTGAGGGCACTGCTTCCTGCGGTGAGAGAGAAAAAGGCAGTGCTCTATGTGAATGTCGGAGACTACCGTGACTTCTGGTTCGATCTGGTTCACTCGGTGCCGGGACTCGAAGAAGTTTCTGAGAAACATTTCAACAACTGGAAGAATACCACGGCGTTCTGCCGTCACGCACTGGACGGTGAGGTTGAAGGGGTGCATGCGTTCTGGCATGAGGATATTTTTGAGGCTGTTTACTGCACCAATCTTCTGATGCGCAGTGCGGATGTGCTTGTCACCAAGCCGTCTGAGCTTTCGTTCTATCCTGTTCCGAAACTGTTTATCCACAGGGTCGGAGGTCATGAGAAGTGGGGCGCGATCCATTCCGCGGAAATCGGAGACGGAACGCTGGAGTGCGATGATATTCCGCATACCCTTCAGATGGCGGACATGTTCATGAATGACAGAGATTTTCTGGCGCAGATGTGCGAAAACATCGTGCGGAACAAGAAAGCGGGTATTTATAACGGAGGCTACGAAGTGGTGCGCACGGCTTTCCGTCTGAAAAATAAGGAGGACCGGTAAAATGAAACTGACAGTCCGGAATAAAGCAGCATTCTGTCTCGGAGCGTTCGGCAAGGATATCGTATATATGCTTGTCAACAGCTATGTGCTCTATTATTACAATACGGTGCTCGGCATGAGCGCCACATTCATCGGCGCTGTCCTGATGGGAGCCAGGATTTTTGATGCGCTGAATGATCCGTTCATGGGCGTTGTGGTGGCGAAGACCAATACAAAACACGGCAGATACCGCCCGTGGATTCTGACGGGAAGCATTATGAATGCGGTGATCATCTATGCGCTGTTTGCCGTGCCCGACGGGATGGGCGACACGGCGATGCGCGTGTGGCTCGCGGTCTTCTATATCGCCTGGGGCGTAACCTATACGCTGATGGATATCCCGTTCTGGTCCATGATTCCGGCCATCACCGAACCCGGCAGTGACAGAGAGCAGCTTTCTTCTCTCGCCCGTTCTGCTTCCGGTATCGGTGATGCGGTGCCGACCGTCCTTACGATGATGGTCGTTCCCGTCCTTTCCGGCACAGCCGCGCTGACTTCGAATTTTGTACTGTACAAGCCCGGTTTCCGCACCTGGTCGCTGATGATCGCTGTCGTTTTCGTTGTGACGGAGCTGATTTTTTACTTCAATGTACCTGAGAAAAAACCGGAAAAGACCGAGTCTGCCAGCATCGGACAGATGTTCGGGGCTCTGTTCCACAATGATCAGGCCATGGTCATCGTAGCAGCCGTGGTGCTGGTTTACATGGCCATCGATATCACCGGCAATCTGATTCTGTATTTCTTCCAGTTTGACCTTGGCAATACCGATCTGTACAGCTATTTTACGGCGGTATGCTTCCTGACGCAGGTGGTTTTCATGCTGATGATTCCGCTGATCAGGAAAAAGGTGGAGAAGCTCCACCTGTTCATTGCCGGGATTGTGATTCAGATTGTGGGCTATCTCATTCTTCTGGCCATCAGTTTTACGGATTCCTATAAAGGCATGTGGTATATTTTCCTGATTCCCGGCATCCTGGTTTATGCCGGTTACGGCATTCTGAACGTCATGCTGACCGTTTTCCTTTCAGATACCGTAGATTACGGCGAGATGAAAAACGGCACCAGAGAGGAATCAGTGATTTTCTCCATGCAGACCTTTACGGTTAAACTGGCTTCCGGTATCGCGGCGTTCCTGTCCGGTCTTGCGATCGACTGGATCGGCCTGGTTACGGAGGCAGGTGCGGAGCAGACGGCATCGGCCATCACCGGGCTTCATTTCTGGCTGACCGTACCGCCGATGCTGCTTCTGGTCCTGGCATTCGTGGTTTTCAGAAAGAAATACAGACTGGACGACAGCAGGATGAAGGAAGTCCAGGAAAAGCTCGCCGGGCGCAGGAACGCGGGCTGACCTGAAGCATCTGGCCGGAAGTGCCGTCTGTGATACGGCCTTCCGGCAGAAGAACACGGAGGACAGAAGATGATAAGACTATGTGAGAACACAGCTGTGCTTGCGACACCGGAAACCGTCTATATGTTCCGGGTTTTGCCGACGGGACAGCTGGAGCATCTCTATTACGGACCGCGCTGTCTGGATGCCGAATCGGAATCCGACAGCGAGATTCTCATGGATGCGGAGGCACTCGGGGAGCGGAAGGAGTTTGCTCCCGGCAATGCGATTTCCTGGAGTCAGGAAAATCCGTCGCTGGCCCCTGAGGATCTCCGGGAGGAAATCTCGTCGCGCGGTAAAGGCGATATCCGGGACACCTTTGTAGAACTGGTTCATCCGGACGGAGGGAGAACCTCGGATTTTCTGTTTGATCATATGGAAGTGATGAAGTCGTGGGAGCCTTCTTCTGTACTGCCGTCTTCCTGTGCGGATCCGTCAGATCCCGTTCACGGCAGGGCAGATCATCTCCGCGTCGTTCTGAAGGAAGCCTCGGGCGATTCTGTGAGTGCGAAGCTCACGAATACCGGAGACGGAAAAATCACCGTCAGACGTCTGATGAGCATGCAGCTGGATTTTGAGACGGACGGATTTGTAATGAGTGTCTTCACCGGTGCGTGGGCCCGGGAGATGAACCGCCATGACATGAAGGTGGAGGGCGGTCGTGTCGTGAATTCGACGCTCGCCGGCGTTTCTTCCAGCAGAAACAATCCCTTTGTGATGCTCTGGCCTTCAGGGACAACGGAACAGGCGGGCCTCTGCTACGGCATGAATCTCGTATACAGCGGCAATCACTATGAGTCCGCGGAGGTCAATGCATTCGGAAAGACAAGATTTCTGTCCGGCATCAACCCGGAAGGATTTGCCTGGGCTCTCGGACCGGGCGAAAGCTTTGAATCACCCGAGGCATTCATGACCTGTTCGGCCGGCGGATTCTGCGGCATGAGCCTTCATATGCAGCATTTTATCCGTGAGCACATTGTCAGAGGGGAGTGGAAGCACAGACTCCGCCCGATCCTTCTGAACAGCTGGGAGGCTGCTTACTTCGATATAGATGAGCGGAAGCTGCTGCGTCTGGCAAAAGCAGGAAAAGAAGCCGGTATGGAACTTTTCGTTATGGATGACGGATGGTTCGGCAACAGAAGCGACGACACGAAATCTCTCGGTGACTGGTCTGTCAATCTGAAAAAAATCCCCGGCGGCCTGAAGAAACTGTCGGACGAAATCCACGCGCTCGGCATGGATTTCGGCATCTGGGTGGAGCCGGAGATGGTCAGCCCCGACAGCGATCTGTACAGGGCACATCCGGACTGGGCGATGAAAATCCCCGGAAGGGCACACGCAGAGGGCAGAAACCAGATGATGCTTGATCTGGCGAATCCGGAGGTGACAGACGCGCTGATCGGGGAACTCAGCCGGCTGTTTGCCTCAGCAGATATCAATTACGTCAAATGGGATTTTAACCGGATCATGTCGGATGTCTATTCACCTTATGTGGAAAAACTTCACGCGTCGGACGGGACGGATGTATCTGTTCGTCAGGGAGAGACGGCACACCGGTTTATTCTCGGATTTTACCGGATGGCCTCCGAACTGACCAGAAGATTTCCGCATATTCTGTTTGAAGGCTGTGCGGCCGGCGGCGGCCGCTTCGATCCGGGTGTTCTCTGCTATTTCCCGCAGATCTGGGGAAGCGATGACACGGACCCCGTGCAGCGGGCTGTGATTCAGGAGGGATATTCCTACGGCTATCCGATGTCGGTCGTTTCGGCTCATGTCTCGGCAAGTCCGAATCATCAGACGCTGAGAGAGACGCCGCTCGACACGAGGTTCAATGTGGCTGCCTTCGGCATTTTCGGCTATGAACTGAATCTTTGTGATCTGGGAAAAAGAGAATTTGAGGAAATTAAAAAGCAGACGGAGCTCTACAAACAGTGGAGAGAAGTGCTGCAGAGAGGCGATTTCTATCGCGGGAGATCCGGAAGGATTCATGAGTGGACCTGTGTGCTTCCCGACAGAAGCAGCGCCGTCGGCATGATTCTTCAGGAAAAGCGATTCCGAACGCGCCCTTTGAGCAGTTCCGCGCGGGCGGGCTTGATCCGAAGCGGCGTTATCACCTGTACAGTCTGCAGCAGCGGCGGGATGTCAGGTGCTTCGGAGATCTCGTCAACACCGTGGCACCCGTGCATGTGCGCCCGGGCTCCTTCCTTCACCGGATGATCGCTTCGTTTGTCACGATGCCGGGCGAGCAGGAGGAAATGAATGTGACGGGGGCACTGCTGATGCGCGCCGGCGTGAAGCTTGCGCCGGGATATGCCGGAACCGGTTACAATGAGAATACGCGGTACTTTGCGGACGGCTGCTCCAGAATGTACTTCATGGAAGGGGAATCATAGCACAGAAATACTGACGCTGTGACGTCCGTGAAGTATGAGAAAGCTTTCTGATGCGACGTCTTCGGATGCATCATCCTTTTCGCTCCGGTCACATTCGCCGTGTATCTCCTGCGGTCATTCTCACTTGAAAGCCGGCGCTGCGGAACGCGCCTGCTGACGCAGGCTTGAACGGGTCCTCGCGCTTTTCGGCTTTCTGCGTTCGACTGACCGGGAGATACATCGGCTCTGTGAAGTCGCTCAAAGGGTGACAGCATCCGACGGACGTCGACACCGCGCTTTATGACGGACGGAATCACAGCAACATTCCTGAAGATCCCTTCTGAATCTGATTGCCAATTTCAGAATAAATCGGGTATACTGAAGAGTATGCAGACAGGTACCGGTAACTGACGGTACAGATGATATGGGTACAAGGAGGGGCTCAGATGGCGGTAAATGACAGAATCGCAGATGTGGACAAGACGCCGGCACAGATGAAGAGTGCTGTTCTGGCGAAGTTTGAGGAGGTCTTCGGACCGGCCGGAGATGTAAAGACATATTTTGCTCCGGGCAGGGTGAACCTGATCGGTGAGCATACAGATTATAACGGAGGCCATGTGTTCCCGTGTGCGCTGACGATCGGAACCTATGCGGCGGCGAAAAAGAGGGATGACAGGAAGCTTCGTTTCTATTCCGTGAATTTTCCTCAGAACGGTGTCATCGAAACCTCTCTGGATGAGCTGGTTCCTGATGATAAGTTCGGCTGGACCAATTATCCGAAAGGCGTTATCTATACCTTTAATCTGAAAGGGTTCCCCGTTACATCCGGACTGGATATGGTTGTCTACGGCAATATCCCGAACGGTTCGGGTCTTTCTTCATCGGCATCCCTGGAAGTGCTGACCGGTTTCATTCTGCGTGATCTGTTCGGCTTTGAAATCAGCAATATCATTCTGGCCCAGATCGGTCAGGCGTCTGAGAATGATTACAACGGAATGAACTGCGGCATCATGGATCAGTTCGCGGTCGCCATGGGAAAGAAGGATCACGCGATTTTTCTGGATACCTCGGACCTTTCCTTTGAGTATGTGCCGATCAGCATGACCGGTGCCAAAATCATCATCGCCAATACCAATAAGAAGCATAAACTGACGGATTCTGCCTATAACGAGAGGCGCTGCGAGTGCGAACAGGCACTGGAAGAACTTCAGTCGGTGGTGAAGATCAATCATCTGTGCGAGCTGACGCCGGAGCAGTTTGAACAGTACAAAGATGCGATTAAGGATCCTGTGCGCCAGAAGAGGGCAAAGCATGCCGTCTATGAGAATCAGCGGACGGTTGAGGCCGTGAAGGTACTGAAAGAGGGCAATCTTCAGCGCTTCGGTGAGCTGATGAAGGAAGCACATCTCTCAATCAGCAGAGATTATGAAGTGACCGGACCGGAACTGGATACCCTTGCGGAGACCGCATGGACGGTTCCGGGATGCATCGGCTCAAGAATGACCGGCGGCGGTTTCGGAGGATGTACGGTATCCATCGTAAAGGACGAGGCCGTCAGTGATTTTATCAGGACCGTGGGCGAAGCATACAGGAAAAAAATCGGATATGATGCGAGCTTCTATGTCGTATCGATCGGAGACGGTCCCTGCATCGTCTGATGAAAGAGACGGCGGGGATTTTTCGGAAATTCATGCGGGCAGCCGCCGGACAGGCTGACAGGAGAAGATGAAGTGATGGGAGAAACTGATCATGCGGTTACAAGGCTGGCCGGTTATGCGCTGGCAGCAGGGCTGATCGAAAGAGAAGATATTGTTTATGCGGTGAACTCCATTCTGAAGGAACTTCACGTGAATGATTACGGCGGGAGTGAGGCGGAGGTGCTGGCCTATGCCGCCACACTGTCTCAGGAACGCATTTCGGACGGCACAGAGCTTGAGGAAACGCTGAATGAACTCGTCGACTATGCGGTGGCACACGGACTGACAGGCGGAGATACCATCGTTTACAGAGATCTGTTTGATACAAAGCTGATGGGGGCACTTACACCGCGTCCGTCGGAAGTGATCCGTGCCTTCCGTTCTCATTATGCGGAAAGCCCTGAAAAAGCGACGGACTGGTATTACCGGTTTTCACAGGATACCAATTATATCCGCAGAAGCCGGATCGCACGCGATCTGAAATGGCAGACGGATACGGAATACGGCAGGCTGGACATCACCATCAATCTTTCCAAGCCGGAGAAGGACCCGAAAGCCATCGCAGCGGCGAGACTGGCAAAGCCTTCCGGCTACCCGAAATGCCAGCTCTGCAGGGAGAACGAAGGATACGCGGGACGCGTGGATCATCCCGCGCGCGAAAATCACCGCGTCATTCCGCTGACCCTTTCGGGCTCGAGATGGTACCTTCAGTACTCACCGTATGTGTATTATAACGAGCACTGCATCGTTTTCAATGCGCAGCATGTGCCGATGAAAATCAGCAGGGATTCATTCTCCAGACTGTTTGAGTTCGTGAAAATGTTCCCTCATTATTTCATCGGTTCCAATGCGGATCTGCCGATCGTGGGCGGCTCCATTCTGTCCCATGATCATTTCCAGGGCGGGCACTATACGTTCGCCATGGAAAAAGCGCCGACAGAAAGATCCTTTGAGGTGAAGGGTTTTGAGGATGTAGAAGCGGGAATCGTGAAATGGCCGATGTCCTGTATCCGTCTCTCCTCGGAGGATCCTGAGAGGATCACAGAACTGGCGGATCACATTCTGACCGCCTGGAGAGGCTATACGGATGAATCTGCGTTTATCTATGCGGAAACAGACGGTACGCCGCACAATACCATCACACCGATCGCCAGAAAGCGGAACGGCAGGTTTGAGCTTGATCTGGTTCTCCGCAACAACATCACCACGGAGGAGCATCCTCTCGGTGTATTCCATCCGCGGCGGTCCTTCCGTCGCGGCTGAAAAATGAAATGGCCGGCGTGAAGAAGGCCATCCTTGCCGGCAGCAGTCTGAGGGAAGATGAGCGTCTGTCTTCTCATGCGGACTGGGCTGACGGCATTGTCAGGAAGTATGCCCATATTGATGCATCCAATATTGACAGCATTCTTCAGGATGAGATCGGACTGGTATTCAGGCGGGTACTTGAGGATGCGGGCGTCTTCAAGCGCACACCGGAAGGTCAGAAGGCATTTGACCGGTTCACGGCATCTCTCTGACCTTTATCTCCCGGCGTTTCCGTGCTGAATCATGGCGGCGCATGCCCGGGACTTCAGTCGTGTGAGGCTTCGTTTATCACAGGACAGGCAGAAACTATCAGGTGCGGCGCATGACGCCGCACCTTTTTCATAAGTCTCACGGGTATCGGGGGTTCATCCGGTACCGGGACTTCATCAAACGGATTCGATATCAGGAATCAGGACAGAGGACGGGTCATGAGGCAGGACAGGCAGCGGAAGAAAACAGCGAAAAAGAAGGAAACATGGCAGGAGCACGGGCATGAAAATGCTGCGCATGCGCATGGAAATGCTGCGCATACGCATGAGAATGCTGCGCATATGCATGGAAGTGCTGCACATACGCATGAAAATGCAACACATACGCATGGAAATGCTGCCCTGAATAAGCAGAAAATAAAGAAGGAAATGAGACAGACCGGCCGGCAGATGACTTCCGGGAAACCTCTCGGGAAGATAGTGTTCGAAAAGCCCGGCAACATGCTTTATCCTGTGCCGGCCGTGATGGTGAGCTGTACGGACGGAGAGGGCAGAGACAATGTGCTGACGGTTGCCTGGGCGGGAACGGTATGCTCGGATCCGCCGATGGTCTCGGTTTCCATCCGTCCGTCCCGCTTTTCACATGAGATGATCCGTAAAACCGGCGAGTTTGTCATCAATCTGACGACGGAACAGCTGGTGCCTGCCGCGGATTTCTGCGGCGTAAGGTCAGGACGGGATATGGACAAGTTTGAGGCGTGTCATCTGACAAAGCTGCCGGCCTCGAAGGTCTCTGCTCCGCTGATCGCGGAGTCGCCTGTAAATATCGAGTGCCGTGTGACACAGGTGATCCATCTCGGCAGCCATGACCTGTTTCTCGCAGAAGTGGTGGCTGTGGATGCGGATGCATCGCTGATGGACGAAAAGGGCGGTTTTCATCTGGAAAAGGCGGACCTGACAGCCTGGAGCCACGGGCGTTACTATGCCCTCGGCAGGACGCTGGGCTCCTTCGGATTTTCGGTCAGGAAAACGAAATAGAGGCATAAAAAATCCGGGAAATCAGCTGAACTGATTTCCCGGATAATTCGTGCAGGGAGCGGGACTTGAACCCGCATGACATTGCTGTCACAGGCACCTGAAGCCTGCGCGTCTACCAATTCCGCCATTCCTGCATCTGTTGTCCGCTGCAGACCCTGCGATCCGCAACGAACATATATTATCAGATGAGCCGGATAATTGCAAGTACTATTTGCAATTTTTTACGTTTACTTCAGAGGCGTGAATTGAATTTGAAAGTTCCACCCCTCCAAACGTCAGAGCGGAAGTTAATCTTTCCGAAAAGAAAGTGGAACTTAGTCCTTCTGAAAGACTATAAT
>ONOC01000104.1 GCA_900319355.1 uncultured Eubacteriales bacterium
CATTATCTCCCGGCGGCCGTCATCGGATGTCAGTGCCCTGTGAGCGACTTCACAGAGCCGATGTATCTCCCGGCCAGTCGAACGAAGAAAGGCGAAAAGAAGGCATGATATTCCCCTGAAACGAGGAGGAGCCGGCATCTCCCGATGCCGGCTGCCTCATTCATTATCCTGTGTACTTCAGCGGATTTACTTCAGCTTCTTCTCATACTCGATCATATACTGAAGCCAGTACTCACCGTAGTTTCCGTACCGCTTCTGATTCATGCTCCCGTGGATCAGACAGATGATCATCACTGCTGCTCCCGCTATAATCAGAACAAACGGAACTGATTCATCCACAACGCCCGTGCTGACTGCCGTGGTTGAAGTGGTAGCCGTCCTCTGACTTGTACCTGTTCCGGTGGTTTTCGCCGCCGATGATACGGTACTTCCCGTTGAACTGCTGTTCCCGGCAGAAGCTGTCACCGCCGTTATCGTTCCCGTGCCGTGACCGACCAGGTCCTTTGCATAAACCGGCGTGCTCATACCCAGCAGCATCATTACCATCGTCAGAACGCTGACCATCTTCAACATAAACCTTTTCATTTCAACCACCCGCTCCCGTAACGAACTAATTTGTTAACTAACTGTTACAAATTATAGCATGTGATTTGTGGTTTGAAAAGGTCTAATTGCAATTATTTTACATAATTATTACGTTTATTTAAAAATATCCGCTTTCACTGCCGTCATAGACATGAATCCTGGTGAGAAAATCCACGATCCTGCCGCCGCCCGGTACTTTCGCGAGTTCTGTTTTGGTGATGCCGGAAATTTTGACATAGGCAATCAGGTAGACCAGAAGCGCCGCGAGTATGGCAAGAATCAGGCTGATCGAGCTGTGGTGCACCAGCAGGTAAAAGACATGATATACCAGCCATGCCGCCACACCCATCAGGAAGGAAGCCGCCAGCGGTTCGATATAGGTCTTGCGGATCTCGTGATGAATGCCGAGGTATTTCTTCATGGAGAAGATGTTCATCACGCAGCACACGACAGAAAAAATAATGTTCGAGATCATGACCGCGTATATGTCCGATCCGGGCACAACAAAAAGGATCAGTGCCAGACTGATGAGGTTGACGCCGAGTGAAACGGCTGAATTGATCAGTGCCGTCGTCTGATGCCCGATCGACTGAAGCACGCCGCCGGAGATGATGGAAAACGAATCCGTCACGACAAAAACCGATCCCGTCAGCAGAAGGGTACCGGCGAGATCACTCGCGGCAGGAAACAGTACCTGCATGATCGGCCGTGCCAGCACCGTCAGTCCGACCATGCACGGGATGCAGATCAGCATCGAAAGTTTCATGGTCTCGTTGATTTTGTCGTTGGCCTCTCTGATCGATCCGATCGCATGGAGCCCCGACACCTCAGGCATCATGGCCGAGGTACTGGCGGACGCCATGGCGAGCGGGATGCTGACCAGCGGCACATAATAGTTGCTGTATTCCCCGTAGGCAGCCGAGATGGCCGTGTCAGAAAAACCGTTGATTCCCTGAATGGTGGAATACAGATAGCTGTCCAGATAGGCACTGCAGTTCAGAATGAACGAGGTGAAAATGATCGGCGTGATCAGCTGCACCATCTCACGGAGGATCTCACCGTAGCTCTCAACCGTTCCCGTGGTGTCCTGCGCCGCTTTCTTCATGAAATATTTCCTGTTGACGGCGAACACCCACAGCATGAATGCCAGTCCTGTCAGTACGCCGGCACCCGTTCCTATGGTACCGCCCATGGCGCCGTAGACGGCCTGTCCGCTTTCACTTCCGGCCTGTGCGGACACGAGGATCCACGCGGCAAGAATACTGATGACGGCATTCATGACCTGCTCCATGATCTGTGACACAGACGTCGGTGTCATGGTCTTATGCGCCTGAAAATAGCCGCGGAGGACACCCAGGATGGCCGAGAAGAATATCGTCGGAGCCAGTGCCCTGAGCGCCGGCAGTGCATTCTGCTGGTTGCGCGGAAGAAGGAATCCGCCGAAAAACCAGCACACCAGTGCCGTTCCGGCACCGACGATCACTGCGTAGATCAGTGCGCCGCGGAACATTTTCCAGGCGTTTTTATACTGTTTCTTTGCAAGCCGCTCCGAGACGATTTTGGAGACGGCCATGGGAATGCTGTATGAAGATATGAGAAGGAGTATGGTGTAGAGATTGCTGGCATATCCGTAATAGCCGAGGCCGACGGATCCGAGGATTTCGCCTAAAGGTCTCCTGTAGACCAGTCCGATGATCCTGGAAATGATCGACGCGACCATCAGAACGGTGGCGTTTCTTACCAGCGAATCGCCTTTCTGCTTCTTTGCCATAAATTTTCTGTTCCCTTTCCTGTCCGGCGACGGGCCATCAGATGTTTTCAATCTGCCAGTCGATCGGCCGGAGTCCGTTCTGTTCCAGATAAGCGTTCGTCTTTGAGAAAGGCCTGCTTCCGAAAAATCCATGATAGGCCGACAGCGGACTCGGATGCGGAGACCTGAGAATCAGATGCTTCCGGTTGTAGATGACAGCGGCTTTTTTCTGCGCGGACCTGCCCCACAGAATAAAGACCATCGGCCGGTCCTGATCCGCCAGCACGCGGACGGCGGCATCGGTAAATTCCTCCCAGCCGATACTGGCGTGGGAATTGGCCGCATGGGCGCGCACCGTCAGCACGGAGTTCAGCAGCATGACGCCCTGCTTTGCCCATTTGACGAGGCTTCCGTTGTTCGGGATGTAACAGCCGAGGTCATCATGAAGTTCTTTGTAAATGTTCTGAAGTGACGGCGGTATCTCCACACCCGGCCGGACAGAGAAAGACAGTCCCTCCGCCTGACCCGGTTCGTGATAGGGATCCTGACCCAGAATCACAACCCTGACCTGCTCCAGCGGGGTAAAATGGAAGGCATTGAAGATATCCTTCGCCGGCGGATAGACCGTGTGATTCCTGTATTCTTCCTGAACACTCATAAAGAGCTTTCTGTAATACGGTTTTGCAAATTCAGGTTTCATCGCCTGTTCCCAGGCGCCAGTCAGTCCTGCCATACTGCACCTCTTCAGTCACCCGGGCGGAGACGCACGGAAATCCCGCGGCTTCTCAGATATTTCTTCAGCTGAACAATCTCCAGCTCCCTGTAGTGGAACAGGGATGCCGCCAGTGCCGCTTCCGCACCGCCCTCTGTGAGCGCATCGTAAAAATCTTCCTTCTTACCCGCACCGCCGGAAGCGATCACGGGAATTTTCAGTTCGTCCGCAATCGTACGCGTCAGTTTCAGGTCATAACCGTTCTTTGTTCCGTCACAGTCCATGCTGGTCAGCAGAATCTCGCCGGCGCCGAGTTTTTCAGCCCGCGCCGCCCATTCCACGGCATCCAGCCCGGTATCGATCCGTCCGCCGTTTTTATACACGGTCCATCCGCTGCCGTCGGCCCGCCTCTTTGCGTCGATGGCTGTCACCACGCACTGGCTTCCGAACTTCATCGCGGCTTCGCTGATGAGTTCCGGCCGCTCAATAGCCGAAGAATTGATGGAGATTTTGTCGGCGCCCTCCCGGAGCAGCATACGGAAATCATCCACGGTACGGATGCCGCCGCCCACCGTAAAGGGAATAAAGACATTCTCTGCGACACGGCGCACCATATCTACTACGGTCGCCCGGTGATCACTGGATGCCGTGATGTCCAGAAAGACAATCTCGTCGGCGCCCTCTTTATCATAGGCCTTTGCCGCTTCCACCGGATCTCCCGCATCTCTGAGGCTCACAAAATGCACGCCCTTCACTACCCTGCCGTCTTTTACATCCAGGCACGGAATGATTCTTTTTGTAAACACGCTGATTCCTCCTCTGCCGATGCGGCTTCTCAAAGTTCAACAAAATTCCTGAGGATCTTCAGCCCTGTATCCGAGCTTTTTTCAGGATGGAACTGCGTTGCGAAAATATTCCCCTGTTCCACGGAGGCATCGATCGTCACGCCGTACTCCGTCCGGGCACGGACGATGGAAGGATCTGAGGCCTTCAGATAATAGGAATGGACGAAATAAACGTACGACTGGTACGGGATGCCCCTGAACAGTCTTCC
>ONOC01000034.1 GCA_900319355.1 uncultured Eubacteriales bacterium
TATGCGCCGCGCCATGGAGCTGGCCCTGCTGGGTGAGGGCTGGTGTCATCCGAATCCGATGGTCGGAGCCGTGATCGTGAAGAACGGCGTCATCATCGGAGAAGGTTACCACAGAAAGTGCGGTGAGCTGCATGCGGAAAGAAATGCCTTCGCGAGTCTGAAAGAGCCGGCGAAGGGCGCAGCGCTGTATGTCACGCTGGAACCCTGCTGTCATTACGGGAGGACACCGCCATGCACGGAGGCGATCGTGGAGAACGGCATCCGGCGCGTGGTGATCGGATCGAAGGACCCGAATCCGAAGGTATCGGGCAGGGGTGCCGCGATCCTGAAGGCACACGGCATCGAGGTGCATGAGAATTTCCTCCGGGAGGAATGTGATGCGCTGAATCCGGTATTTTTCCACTATATCACGACGAAAACGCCCTATGTCACGATGAAGTATGCCATGACCATGGACGGCAAAATCGCCACCCGCACGGGAAAGTCGAAGTGGATTACGGGTGAAAAATCGCGGGAATATGTCCACCGGATGCGTCACGCGGCTATGGGCATCATGGCCGGGATCGGAACGGTGCTGGCAGATGATCCGATGCTGAACTGCCGGCTGCCGGAGGGAAACGGCAGGAATCCCGTCAGGATCGTCTGCGATACGCATCTCAGGCTTCCGCTGCAGAGCCGGCTGGTACAGACAGCGAAGGAGATTCCGGTGATTGACGTGTGCGGTGCGGACCCGGATCCCGGAAAAAAGTCCGCGCTGGAGCAGGCGGGAGTCAGGATTCTCTGCTGTCCGGGAAAGGACGGGGAGATTGATCTGGCGGAACTGATGAGAAGACTCGGAGAAGAAGAGATCGACAGTGTCCTTCTCGAAGGCGGAGGAACGTTGAATGAAAGTGCGCTGAAGGCCGGTATCGTCAGTGAAGTGGACTGCTTTGTGGCGCCGAAGGTTTTTGGCGGACGGGCAGGGTCACCTGTCATGGGGACCGGTGTTGATGAACCGGAAGAAGCGCAGATTTTTCAGCTGATGGACATGCACCGGACGGGCAGTGATCTTCTGCTGCGATACCGCGTGCCGGAGAAAAAGAACACCGGATCTGAAAGCGAAAGGAGGGATCCCGATTCATGTTTACGGGAATTATAGAAGAAACGGGGACCGTGGGACGCCTTGCCATGACGGGCCGGAGCGGCCGGATCACCATCTATGCGAAAAAGGTTCTCGACGGCACCGGGATCGGAGATTCCATCGCCGTGAACGGGATCTGTCTTACGGTGACGGATCTGACGGACAGAAGCTTCACGGCGGATGTGATGCCCGAGACGGTCAGGCGGAGCAGTCTGTCGTCTCTCCGTGCGGGAAGCGCCGTGAATCTGGAACGTGCGATGGCGGCCGGCGGACGTTTCGGCGGTCACTTCGTCACCGGCCATATTGACGGCACCGGCGTGATCACATCCATGCTGAGGGAAGAAAACGCGGTCCGGGTCGGTGTCCGATGCGGCGGAGAACTGGTGCGGCTGATCTGCGAGAAGGGTTCGATCGCGATCGACGGCATCAGCCTTACGGTTGCCGGGGTATCGGATGACGGTTTCATGGTATCTGTCATTCCGCATACGGGCGGAGAGACGACGCTGCTTCAGAAGAAGTCCGGAGATCCCGTCAATCTGGAAACGGACATTCTTGCCAGATATACGGACCGGCTGCTGTCTTTCGGAAGCAGCGGGAGAGGGGCCGTTCATCAGACCTTCGCCGGTGCCGGACAGTCTGCGGGGAATGATGTGCCGGACAGCAGGAGGAAGGATTCATCCGCACACAGCGGACTTACGATCGGGGATCTCGAAAGGCTGGGGTTCTGAGAAAAGGAGAAGACAGAAAATGGGAGAAAATAAAAAATATCAGTATGCACCGATTGAAAAGGCGCTGGAGGATCTGAAAGCAGGGAAACTGATTCTCTGTACAGATGATCCGGAACGTGAAAATGAAGGGGACCTGATCTGTGCCGGGGAGTTCGCCACACAGGAAAACATCAACTTCATGGCGGAGCATGCCAGAGGGCTGATCTGCACGCCGATGAGCGCAGAGATCGCACACAGACTGGGACTGTCCCCGATGGTTTCCGAGAACACGGATAATCATGAGACGGCCTTTACGGTATCCGTGGATCATAAGGATACGACCACGGGGATTTCCGCAAAAGAACGCGGCTTTACGATGAGAAAACTGGCGGACTCTTCCTCCGTCCCGGGAGACTTCCGAAGGCCGGGTCATGTATTCCCGCTGATCGCAAGGTACGGCGGCGTGCTTGTGCGGGGCGGCCACACGGAGGCGACGGTGGACCTCCTTCGCCTTGCGGGCATGAAGCAGTGCGGCGTCTGCTGTGAAGTCATGGACGAAGACGGCACCATGATGCGCACGCCGAAGCTGTGGAAAATGGCGGAGAAGTACGGGATCACCTTTATTACGATTCATGATCTGGCCAATTACTGCCGGACCCATGAAAAACATGTCACCTGCGAAGCTTCAGCGCATCTGCCGACGCAGTACGGCGATTTTATGATGTACGGTTATGTCAATGATATTACAGGAGAACATCATGTGGCGCTGGTCAGGGGCGACATCGGAGACGGCGAAAACGTGCTCTGCCGTGTGCATTCCGAGTGCCTGACCGGGGATACCTTCGGCTCGCTCCGGTGCGACTGCGGTCTGCAGCTTCACACCGCCATGCGGATGATTGCAGAGGAGGGCCGGGGCATCCTGCTCTATATGCGGCAGGAAGGCAGAGGCATCGGACTGATCAACAAAATCAGGGCTTATGCGCTGCAGGAGCAGGGCTATGACACCGTAGAAGCAAACGTGAAACTCGGCTTTGCACCGGACCTCCGGGAATACTGGACAGGTGCGCAGATCCTCCGTGATCTGGGCGCAAAGTCACTCAGGCTCCTTTCCAACAATCCGGACAAGGTATACAGCCTCGGCGAGTTCGGCCTGCGCATCGAAGAGCGGGTTCCGATCGAGATTCCGCCGCAGAAATACGATGCGGCATATCTGCATACGAAAAAAACAAAAATGGGTCACATCTTCCGGCAGATCAGTGTCTGAAGATTTCATGCGCATATGTATCAGAAGATCATGTATAATGTAAGGCGTTCGACGCCGGAAAGGAATTCACTGTGAGAGAGATTCAGGTAATTGAGGGAAAGGTAACAGCACCGGAGGGCGTGAAGATCGGCATAGTGGCTTCGCGTTTCAACGAGATCATCGTGCATAAACTGCTCGACGGCGCAGTGGACGGACTGGTACGTCACGGCGTGGACAGCGATAATATCACGGCGGCATGGGTGCCGGGTTCTTTTGAGATTCCGACGGCTGCACTGCGCATGGCAGAGAGCGGGAAATATGATGCGCTGATCTGCCTCGGCTGTGTGATCCGCGGAGAGACAAGCCACTATGATTATGTCTGCAATGAGGTTTCCAAGGGAATCGCGCAGATCGGCATGACGACCGGTGTCCCGACGATGTTCGGCATTGTGACGACTGAAAATGTGGAGCAGGCCATTGCCCGCGCCGGCGCACATGCAGGCAATAAGGGATATGACTGTGCGCTGAGCGCACTGGAGATGGTAAATCTCATGCGGCAGCTCTGATCCGGTATGACGGCAGAGACAGGGAGTGGGGATCTGTATCTCTGTTCCCTGTATCTGTGAGTTCTCTCAGATGATACAGCGTCCATAGGAAGCCCCGGTCGAGCTGGCGATGAACCCGTTCGCCCGGTGGAGGTATCACGCAGAGAGGTGAGATCCTATGATTTATCTTTTTTCTGCGCTGTACCCGGAGGTACAGCCGCTGATCAGAAAATTTCAGCTGAAGAAAACCATTCTGGTGCACGGCGTGGACTGCTTCTCAGACGGGGACGGCAGAGTTCTGCTCGCGCTGACAGGAAGTGGTGTGTATAACGCGATTTTTTCCGTGAGTTCCGTGCTGGCGGCGCGTCCGCCGGAAAAGCAGGATCTGTGCCTGTTTTACGGCAGTGCGGCAAAAATCACGGCCGCAGCGGAAAATGCCGCGCTGATGAACGCCCCTGATCCTTCCGGAGCGCATGACGGCGGGGAAGAAACAGGACGACTGTACCGGGCAGCGGCCGTGAGGGATCTGATTTCCGGCAGAAGCTGGTATCCGGATCTGATGTGGGATACGGGAATGCCGGACGCCGTTGTCTTCACCGGGAAAGAAATCTTCCGCCATAAAGCGGATGCAGCCGCAGGAAATCCGATCACAGCCGCAGGAAATCTGATCACAGTCGCAGGAAATCCGGTTACAGAAGAGCCGGGCATAGCTGACCCGGGCAGGACGGATAAATCGTGTCCTTGTCTGCCGGGCAAAGAAGACCCGGGCAGGGCAGGTTCTCCCGCTGCGCCGCGGGAACGCCGCCCGCGGCTGACGACGCTGTATGATCTGGAGACGGCCGGCTTCTGTGAGGCAGCGTTCCGTCATTTCGGCCCGCATCAGATCATGATTTTCCGTTTTGTCAGCGATGAGGGAGAGGTCGTTACCCGCCGGCAGCTGGAAGCGGCTGCGGAGAAGAGTGCGGGGCAGATGGCGCATCTGATCCTTCAGCTTGAGGAGACGGAGGGGGCACGTCAGGCGGCCTCTGCGGACGCTGACGGAGAGAATGACAGAGAGAATGACACAGAGAATGACAGAGAGAATGACAGAGATACTTCAGATGCTGCAGCGGAGAACAAAAACCGTGTCAGCGCCGTGAGTGAAGAGGAGTACCTGGCATCCCGGCTTCATGCGAGTGTCGCCATGAAAGCCGAACTGCATCGTTATGTGAGATATGCGGATCTCGCCGGAATCCCATGGCGCGCGGAAGCGGAAAAAATCATGGCGGAGCCCTGCCCTGACCGGAGGTGCGGAAAGATCCGGCTTCGGGAGCTGGAGAGAGCCATTCTGGGTTACGAAAGGCCGGGTTCCGAAAGGCCGGGTTCCGAAAGGCCGGATTCCGAAAGGCCGGATTCCGGCAGAGAAGACCATGTATTGTCTGAAGATGCGGTGCCGGGACCGGCGTCAGGCACAGGTATGCGGCTGCTTCCCCCGTTCTCATATATTTATGTGGAACAGGATGTGATCAGCCATCCCCGGACAGCAAAAATACTGGACCGGTTTTCGTATGCCACCGTGATTCCGGTTCATCATTATCAGGATGTCTTTGACAGAAAGCGGCAGGATTACGCGCTGCAGCACCGCTCTCCGGCACTGATCCTCGCGAAAAATACCGGCGAACTGATACACAGGGGATCACCGGTCTGTCAGTCCTTTGATGAGCGGTATTTCTATTACTGTTCGAGCGTCATGAACTGTCCTTATGACTGTGAATACTGCTGGCTGAAGGGAATGTATGAAAGCGGCAGCCGGGTGATCTTTGTGAACATCGAGGATACCTTTGCGGCCGTGGAAAAACTGCTTTCGGCGCATCCGGTGTATCTCTGCGTGAGCTATGATTCGGAGCTCCTTGCCGCGGATGAGCTTACGGGCTACGCGCGTCTGTGGTCAGATTTTGCCGCTGCGAATCCGGGGCTTACCATTGAAATCCGGACAAAGGGCGTGGCGAAGCTGCCGGAGATGACGGTCTCGGAGCGGGTGATTCTTGCTTTTACGCTGAATCCGGGCATGATCTGCTCCCGCTATGAACGTCAGGCTCCGTCAGCGGATGTCAGAATCCGCCTCGTCAGAGAAGCCATGGAAAAGGGATTTCCCGTACGCCTCTGCTTTGATCCCGTCATCGTGAGTCCGGGATGGAAGGACGCGTACCGGGAGCTCATGCGGAAGCTGGATACGGCCGTCGACTGGTCGGGCATCCGCGATGTGAGCGTGGGAACTTTCCGACTTTCGTCGGATTACATGAAGAGAATGAGAAGCCGGTATCCGGATTCGGTACTGCTGCAGTTTCCGTTTGACTGCACCGGAGGTTTCTATCATCTGCCTGATGAGACGGAACATGAGGCGGAGTCCTTTGTGACCGGACTGCTTGAGGCGAGGTGCGGAAAAGAGAAGATTTTTCTGTGGAACTGACAGAGAAAGTCACATGTTCCGCGGAAGATCAGGAGACAGTTCAGGAAACATTTAAGAAAACCGTTCAGAAAATAGTTCAGAAAACATTTCAGGAGACAGATATTCATGAAAGAAAAGGGAACTGCGCTTGTCACAGGGGCTTCCTCCGGCATCGGATGCGCGATTTCAGAAATGCTTCTGGAGGAAGGATATGAAGTCTGGGGCATCGGGCGCGATTTTTCAAAGTCCGGAGAGAACGGGCTTTCCGACAGCCGTTTTTCCGGGCTTCACCGTGTGACGCTGGATCTGCTGGATACAGAGGCACTGGAGGATTTTCTGAAGCAGTTCATGAGACAGCACCGTCATGACCTGAAGGTGCTGGTGAACGGCGCCGGATGCGCCTGGTACGGCCTGCATGAGACCCTCAGGCCGGAGATGATCACGGCCATGGTGCGCACCGATCTCGAGGTGCCCATGCTGACGGTGAATCTGCTGCTCCCTGCCATACGTGAAAATCAGGGGCATATCATCAATATCTGCAGTGTGACCTCGGTGGAGAGAGCCCCGCACGGAGCGGCCTATGGTGCCGTGAAGGCGGGACTGTATGCGTTTTCCGGCAGCATCCTGGAGGAAAACAGGAAGTACGGGGTGAAGGTCACCGCCATACTGCCTGATATGACCGATACGGCGCTCTACCGGCATGCGGATTTTCAGGCGGATCCGGAGGAAGGCTGCAGCCTAAGCCCGGCAGATGTCGCGGAGACGGTGCGGTCCGTTCTCAGGAAGGATTTTATCGTGGATACCGTGATGCTGCGGCCGCAGTATCACCGGATCATGAAGAAGCGACGATAACAGAAACTGAGAGAATCGGCCGTTTTTACGTGCTTCTCCGCTTTAATGTGTTATAATGTCCATTGTCTGACTAAAAAGTAAAGTGAGGGAAGCGTTTTATGGAACAACGGGAAACACTGGGATCGCGGCTGGGATTTATTCTGCTCTCCGCAGGCTGCGCGATCGGCATAGGAAATGTCTGGAGGTTTCCGTATATCACGGGACAGTACGGCGGAGGATTTTTTGTACTGATCTATATTTTCTGCCTTCTGATCCTCGGCATACCGGTGCTGACGATGGAATACGCCGTGGGGCGCGCGAGCCGGGTGAGCATCCTGCCGGCATTTAAAAAGCTGGAAAAGCCGGGCACGAAGTGGCATCTCTGGGGTTACGTTGCCATGGCCGGCAACTATGTGATCCTGTTTTTCTATTCTGTCGTTTCCGGATGGATTCTTTATTATGCATACAAAATGGCGACCGGCGCTTTTGAGGGAACGGCGGAGCAGTCCAAAATGGCGGCGGAGCAGACCTTCAGTCAGATGATGGGATCGCCGAAAATCCTCGTGACGAGTATGCTGATCGTGGTCGCCATAACGGCCGTGGTCTGCAGCATCGGTCTGCAGAAAAGCGTGGAATCTGTCACCAAATTCATTATGATCGGTCTGCTGCTTCTCATGGTGGTGCTGGGCATCCGGAGTCTGACGCTTCCGGACGCTGCGAAAGGTTTCAGCTTTTACCTGAAACCGGATGTCGCCAATATAAAGAAAGCAGGCATCGGCAATGTTTTTTACGCCGCGCTGAACCAGAGTTTCTTTACCCTGAGCATCGGCATGGGCGGCATGGAAATTTACGGCAGCTACATCGACAGGAAAAAATCACTGACGGGCGAAGCTGTGATCGTGACGGCGCTGGATACGTTTGTCGCGATCGTTGCCGGTATGATCATTTTCCCGGCGTGCTATGCGTTCGGCATTGCGCCTGATGCCGGCCCGAGCCTGATTTTCAAGACACTTCCGCCGGTTTTTGCCGGCATGGCAGGCGGCAGAATATGGGGAACCATGTTTTTCATTTTTCTGTTTTTGGCTGCGCTTTCCACTATGATCGGCGTATTTGAAAATGATCAGGCGTTTCTGATCGATCTGAGGGGCATGAAGCGTCAGAAGGCGGGCGTGATCAACGGTATCGTGATCGCCGTGATGTCCGTGCCGTGTGCACTCGGTTTCAACGTGTGGAGCAGCTTTCAGCCGCTTCGCGCCGGCAATACCGTGATGGATCTGGAGGATTTTTTCGTCAGTGATATCTGCCTTCCGGTCGGTTCACTGATTTTCTGTCTGTTCTGTACGATGAAATACGGATGGGGCTTTGACCATTATTTCGAAGAAGTGAATGCCGGAACCGGCCTGAAGCTCTCGAGAAAGATGAGGTTTTATTTTAAGTATATTCTTCCGTTCGTCATTGGTTTCCTTGTCACCTACGGGCTGATCACCTATTTCAGGTGATGCCCGTTCAGACAGTCCGTGTCAAATCTGAGCCATGGGTGCGACGAGGCGTAAATGGCGCAGATCTCCTCCGGTGAATCACTCATATCGCGCATCGCCCACCAGCGAACGGTCCCTGAGAAGCCGCTGATCGCCTGGTCGAGCAGATATTCTTCAGGGACTCCGTCTGTTCTGATGAGAAAACCGCGGAACAGGCGGTCCAGATACTCATCGAGATAGCGGATAAAAATCTCATGACTCACGCTGAGCATCATGCCGGATACGATATCTTTATGCTCCCTGAGATGATAGAGAAGATGCGTCAGCATATCCCGGAGCGTGTTCGGTGCCCCGGAAAAATCGTGTGTATCTTCCTTGTTTTCATGATCAGCGGAAATGTGGCGGAAAATGTGGCTGCACATATCATCCAGCATCTCATCCTTTGTGTGGAAATGGCTGTAGAAGGTGCTCCTTCCGATATCCGCCCGGTCAATGATATCCTGTATGGTAATGTCGTTATAGTTCTTTTCCTGAATCAGTTCCGAAAAGGCGTCGAAGATCGCCTTTCTTGTTTTCTTCTGTCTTCTGTCCATCGCTGTTCCCCCGGCAGTATCTGAAATATATACACCGTTGTATGACAATCTTTTTCCGACAGTTTTCAGAGGGAGATCGATACCGTTCTGCGCATGATGCTTTGTTTCAGAATTTCGTCTCCATGGCTGAAGTTCCGGAGAATACATCCGGTGCAGGCGTCCTGTGATCGGCCTCCGTAACGGAGATGATGCGGTGATGCCGGTCCATCCGGACGTGGATATCCGCCATTTCCGAAGCGAGCGCCCGGTTGTGCGTGGCAATGATCAGCAGGTGGTGCTGTTCTTTCAGCCGGTGCATAAAACGGATCAGCCATTCCTGTCCTTCTTCATCGAGCCCGGCCAGCGGTTCATCCAGAATCAGCACTTCCGGTTTCATGGCGCAGACGGCGGCCAGCGCCGTGCGTTTTTTTTCGCCGCCGGAAATATTGAACGGTGCCCGGTCGCGGATTTCCAAAAGTCCGAACGTTTTCAGATATTTTTCCGTGAGGCTCTGCACTTCTTCGTCCGGGAGGCCCAGCTGTTCCGGTCCGAACATGATCTCATGCTCAACGCTGTCCGTAAAAAGCTGTATTTCACTGTCCTGAAAGAGAAAGCCGGTCTTTCTGTGGAGCTCCCGGCTGAATTCCTCTGAACGCATGGATTTCTGCGTGACCTCGCGTCCGTTGAAGAGATAACTTCCCGAATCGGCAAAATCAAGTCCCAGCAGGATGCGGAACAGGGTTGATTTGCCGCAGCCGTTCGGTCCTTCGATGCAGTAGCATCGGCCGTCCTCAAAACGGATGCTGATATCATCCAGCGCGGCGGTATCCGTATTTTTATAATGGAAACTTACATGTCTGAGTTCGAGCATCTTTCTCCCCGTTCAAATGATTGCACGTTACTGCTCACTCTTTGCCAGCCACTGTCACACATGGAGACTTCCAGCCTCGACACGCTCTCGCTTGTCCTCGGCGTAGCGGTGATAACTTCGTCCTTCGCTACGCTACGCCTGCGGAGGTCTCGGCCTGGGAGTCTCCATGTGTTCCGTGGCTCTGGCGTACGTCTGAACGGTAACGATTTCACGTATAAATATACCACGCGATGAGCAGCGGAATGAGCAGAAAATAAAAAAAATCGGCGCGTCCCGGTTTTGTTTTCGAGTGATTTTTCCATGTACCTGCGAAACAGCGGCAGCGCATGGCCTCCGCATTCCGTTCCGCCATCTGCCCCGATTTCAGAAAGGTGGTTCCGAGGATGCCGCCTGTGCCCGCATTGCGCCAGTTTTTCTTCCCGACGCGGCGAAGCGATACCGCTTCCGCCATGCGGTCAGCGAACCGTCCGAGGATCACAAGAAACCGGACGGCCGTATCCAGTGTGAGCACGATTACCCCGGGCAGACGGAAAGAGGCCAGACTTCCGGTGATTTCCTTCCAGGAGAGATCGCTGTTCAGTATGCCGAGCACCAGCATCGATTCAAAAACCTTCATCGTCACTGTGATCATCGTCCCCGGATGACCGAGAAAAACAGACGGGAGCATGAGAAGAAACGTGAAGGCAACCGGCAGAAGAAGGCGTTTCAGAATGACAGCGATTTCCTCCGGGCTCATGGCGGCAAGACGGACCAGCAGCACGGCAATGATGCTGAGCGTGAAGAAGGCGTTTGCCGAGAGCGCACAGAGCAGAATCGTCAGAAATGCCACAGCCATTCGCAGCTGTGGCATAACATGAAGACGCTGTATTTTTTTATTTCCGTCGGACGCCAGCAGATGTCCGATCATTTCCATATATTTCAGTCCCATAGGTCATAAGGTACAGTCATCGCTGTATAGGAAATTTTCTGCACGAAACAGATTTTTTACGGCGGTTCAGGCACGACTTCGTTTTGCGGAGCGGCCGATCAGTTTAAAGAGAATGATAAACACGGCACTTCCAATGACAGCGCTGAGAATATAACCGGTCACATCGCCCATGCCCGGCACGGTGTAGTCGGGCAGAAGAGCAGACCAGGAGAAGCCGTCTGTCATACCTGAAGGGGTGAATCCCGCGCCGGTCGCGGCAATTTTATCCGCACCCCATTCGCCCCAGGCGGTTCCTTCTGCCAGAAGGCCGAGCGGCGTCGCCAGGATCAGCGCAGCCAGGAAAATCTTCAGCGCTGTTGATGTGCTGCCGCCTTTTCTGTCCGCCATCATGGACGGCGAGGTTTTCATGACAAAGGCCAGCACGGCTATGGTAAAAATCACTTCCGCTGCGCCGAAGACGGTCAGATGACCAGCCAGCATGGCGGGAACCGAAACATTCAGACCGTAAGGGCAGTACATCGGATTGCCGGCGACATCGCGGAACAGATACGGCTGAATGCCGAACTCAATGGCGGCACACAGTGCAGCAGCGTTGATACCGATATAGGAACCGATGCCGGCGCCGATCAGTTTTCCTCTGGTACCTCTGACGGCTTTTGAGATCAGCCGGTACAGGCTGTAACCGGCAAACGGAAGAACAAAGGCCATATTGAAACAGTTGGCACCGAAAGCCAGAATACCGCCGTCACCGAACAGAAGGGCCTGAAGGAGAAGGGCGGCGCTCACGGATATACAGGCCGCATACGGCCCGAGCAGCACAGCGATCAGCGTGCCTCCGACGGCGTGTCCTGTTGTCCCTCCGGGGAGCGGTACATTAAACATCATCGCAAGAAAAGAAAAGGCAGCGCCGACACCGAGCATGGAAATCTTTTCCTCCGGCAGCTCTGCCTTTATTTTCTTCACGGAAATCATCCAGACGGGAACCATGGCCGCTGCCATGACGCCGCAGGTCTGAGGACTCAGATAATTATCAGGAATGTGCATAAGAGAAACCCCCTCACGAGTTAATGAACAAAATGTCCAAATTGACCGGTAAAATTCATTTTACCGACGCGTGTTCATCATATCACGTGAAGGGATACAGTTCAATCCCGTTATACGGATGCAGCTGACGGTCAGCTGTTACTGCCGGTTTCGGCTGTCTGCTGTATGCAGATCAGGGCTGCGTCTGTGTGCGCGAAGGAATCACCACGAAGAGCACAGCTGACTTATGGTTCACCTCATCATTTCCGACGGCATGAATATAAAACGCAACCTGCTTATTCTTCATCACGATCTGCATGGTGACCCAGCTGCCGGTGCGTATGCATTCCCGGATGGCTTCCGCCGTTTCATCCTTCGGCACATAGGTGAAACGGTCAGTGGTTCCGATCACAGAAAAATCATACCGCGCGTCAGAAAGCTCCGTCTGTGCGCGTTCGAAAGCCGTATTGGCGCGGAGAATCAGGAGCGTTCCTGCCTGATCATCCCACTGGGAGATGGCAGCCGGCAGGGAATCCGTCAGTCCTTCCACGAGAGGATCACGGTAGTAGGTGAGGGGCTCCGCCAGATTGACGCGGCTTACCTGATCATAGTAGGTGGCGTGTGCATGATCCTCCATGACAAGATGTGCGCTGCTCTGCTGATATTTCATGATTTTTTCAAGCGGGAGGGGCTTGCTGTAATAGTAGCCCTGAAGCCTGCCGCAGCCCAGATGCCGCAGTGCGTTTCGCTGCTGTGCCGTCTCGACGCCTTCCGCGAGCGTATCGATACCCATCTGCGAGGCCATGGACAGGATGGAGCCGACCACGATTTCCGTGCGGCTGTCAAAATTCTGCATGAACCGCATGTCGAGCTTGATCAGATCAAAAGGAGAATCCTTCAGCAGATTCAGTGATGAGTAGCCGCTTCCGAAATCGTCCATCCAGACACGGAAACCGGCCTTATGGAAGCGGTTCATCGCCTGCATGATATTCTCAGAATCAGCGGCATAGGCGCTCTCTGTAATCTCAATGTCGATCATGTTATGAGGACAGTGCGCTGCATCAACACGGCGGCAGACTTCCTCCACGGCGTCATGTCCGTAAAAATCATTCCTCGAGAGATTGATGGACACGGGGACAACCCGCATGCCGGCCTTTCTGCGCGTCTCAAAATCCCGGAGTACCTGTTCGAGTACATAAAAATCCACCTTGAACAGCAGTCCGTGTCGCTCAAGAACAGGAATGAATTCCGACGGAGGGAGCAGTCCGAAGGTCGGATCATCCCAGCGGGCCAGTGCCTCCTCATTGCTGACCTGATCCGTTGCCGCACGGGCGATCGGCTGATAGAAGACTCTGATGCGGCCGTCACGGATGGCTTCATCGATGTGCTGAAGCACATAGGACTCGTTCTGTGTTTCACGGTTGATTGAATCATCGTAGATTTTGTAATTAAAAGGTGAATCCTGTGCGTGGTAATGACATGCGATACGCGCGTGGTCACATGCGATCTCCGTCGATGCACTGTCCGGAATATCACAGACGCCGCAGCGGATCGAAAGAGGCATCGTTGTCGTCTCTTTCATGGAAATATCGGAGGGAAGCTTTGTCATGCCGGACAGATCCGTGATCATGTGCCGGCCGAATCTTTTTACGATGTAATAATCCAGATCTTTGGTCAGATTCTGCGTTATGGTTTCCCATTCGTCTTTCTTTGCCAGTGTGACAAAATGATCTTCTCCGAAGCGGGCACAGATTCTTCCTGCGTAGTTCTGCTGCAGAAGATGGGCAAACTCTTTCAGGAGGTTATCACCCTCGTCGAAGCCGTATTCCCGGTTAAAATCCCGGATGTTGTTGAAATCATAATAAATGATGGAATATTTATCCCGGGTTTTTGCCGCATCAATCTCCTTTTCTGCCAGATACAGAAAATATCTGCGGTTATACAGATGTGTCAGGCTGTCTGTCCGGTCATTTTCAAGAAGCTTTGCGTGGCTTCTGATCTCGTCCAGCCTTGAAGATAACACAATGGAAAGGCAGATCAGACTGCTCACAAAACTGATCAGGATGTGAATGAGGTCGTAGTGAAACAGATGCGGCGTTTTCACTGCATGAGAGCAGCAGAGAAATAAGGCGTTCCAGACGGACATGTACAGAATGATCCGCCACGGCGCATCGAGAATCAGCACAGGAAATACAGCCAGAAAAATCAGGAATGAGATGGCATAATGGTCAGGGCCCAGAAAAGTGCCGCACAGCATGCTGCAGAGGAGCAGCAGAGATTCATACAGATAAAGGCAGAGCGTGGCTTTTTCGCTCTGCGTCACGGCAGGTCTGTGCCGGTAAATGATGACGGCCAGAATTACCTGAACAGTCAGAAGAAGCAGACTGCATATGACGGCATATAACACACGGACTTCGGACTGATTCAGTACGTCCAGAAGAGTGACAAGAATGCTGATCTGTGAAATACGGTACAGCGTTATTCCGTTTCTGGAAGAGATCTCTTTTTGCATATCCCCGAGATCAGGTGCCAGTAACCAGTCAGAAAAGGAATTGAATAATGTTTTCATCAGACAACCAGAAGCAACATATGTGGCACGGAATCATTTCCGTACGGCGGGATTCCGCGCAGGCCGAAGAGCTACAGGATGAGACAGCCGGTTCAGAGTCTCATTCATGTTTATCATAGCACACAAAATCTTTTCCTTGTACAGATTTTCTTCAGCATGTATCAGGAGATCCGGGAGCACGGCTGACCGGTTCAGGGCGGTGACACGTCAGAAAAAAGTCAGGACCGGAGGTTATAGACCGGTGAGCAGCGCCGATAATACTTTCGCAGAGATATGAATTTTTTTATATTCATCAGAAGAACCGGTACGGAGCCGGTGCGCTTCTGAAGCAGGCAGATGAAGGATCGTCTGCCGGCCGTAACAGCGGGACAGAAGTTCCATGGGCCGGAACCCGTCCGGCTGCACGGCGTGCATGAAAGGAGTTGTTTATGTCGATCAGCAATTTGTACGGAACCGGATTTCCGCAGTCCTATGGCGTTTATCAGAACGTCAGAACGCAGAAGAACACCGGAAGCGCAGAAAAAACTGAAAAACTGTCTGAGCAGACAGATTCCGCAAAAACGGAAGCTGCGGCAGCGGAAGCGGCAGAGAGCACGCAGACTGAAAAAACAAAGGAAAGCACTGCTGACAGAGAGTCTCTTCTGAAGCAGCTGAGAGGCGGGATCAGCGGCGCTTTTGCGGTGAAGGTTACAAAGGAATATGGCAAAACCGTCGGAGATGTGAAACTTTCCGATGAGGCAGCGGAATATTACAGCAGGCTGAAGAAGAAATTCGGCGGGATGGATTTTGTCCTGGTCAGCGATGATGCGAAGGATGCGGTTCAGGCGAATGCCGCAGCCTATGGGGCAGCCGGAAAGACGACGGTTCTGATCAATGCCTCAAAGATCGAGCAGATGGCTTCTGACCCCGCGACACGGGAAAAATACGAAGCGATCCTGACAAACGCACAGACGCAGCTCGGCAATATTGCCTCGGCCGTCAGCAAAAACAGCGGAGGAGACGATATCCTTGCATCGTTCGGCGTATCAGTGAACGATGACGGAAGCACCTCTTATTTTGCTGTCTTCAATAAGCAGCAGAAGAGTATCAGCGACAAGGTGACACAGATGCGCGCAGCGAAGGCTGAAGAGAAGAAGAAAACCGAAAAGCTGCAGGCGAAGAAAGATGCCGCCGAAAAACTGGAGAAGCAGAGAACTGAGAAGGCGGCGGAGAACCGTAAAAAGGCAGAGAAAGCGGATGAGACCGGCGAAGACAGCCGCACGGACAGAGCGGAAAAAACGACGGCAGAACGTCTGTCAAAGCTGTATGATGAGGATGATTACGACGTGCTGACGGCGGATTCGTCCGAAGAACTCATCAGCAGGATTGAAGATTACTTCGCAAGCGGAAAGGGAAATACAACAGGAACGCATTTCTCCGCGGAAGCATAAAGGCTGAAACAATAAAAAGTGAAAAACGGGCTGTGAAGAAGCATCAGACATTCTTCACAGCCCTTTTACGTATCGCAGTATGGTTCCGGTTACGTCATTTTATTCCGGTTTACATGGAGATCACGCCGAGCACATTCAGAACGGACGAGATCAGGATGACGCCAAGGAAGACAATGGCCAGATATTTCATGATGAAATTGTAGATTTTTCTCTGCCGGAATCCGGCGCCGCAGGCTGTGACTTCGGAAGCAATGCCGTTGAGGGTGGCGCTGCGCAGCACAAGAAGGCAGGTCGCCATCGCAGCAATCGGCATCATGACGGAGTTCGAAAGAAAGTCAAAGAAATCAAGGAAGTCCATGCCGAAAATGCGGATATTCGACAGAAGATTAAAGCCGAAGCTCGACAGAGAGCCGAGCACCAGCATGATCACGCCGACGATCAGCGTGGCCGCCTTTCTGCCGACATGCCACTCATCCTGAAGGGTAGAGGCACAGCTTTCGGCAAGGGAAACGGCACTCGTCAGCGCTGCGAAGAAGACAAGCAGGAAGAACGCGATGCCGATGATCATACCGATGCCCATGTTTTCAAAAATCTTCGGCATGGTGATGAACATCAGAGAAGGTCCGGCCTGCAGGTTTTCGGCAGCGTTCTCACCGGAGAAGGCGAAGACAGCCGGGATGATCATGAGACCGGCCAGAACAGCGATCAGCGTGTCGAAAAAGGCAACCTCGAACGTGGATTTTTCAATGGATACATCCTTCTTCATATAAGAGCCGTAGGTGAACAGGATGCCCATCGCACACGACAGAGAATAGAACATCTGACCGATGGCGACAACGACGGTCATCCAGGAAAAACGGCCGAAGTCCGGGATCAGGAAATATTTAATGCCTCCCGCGGCACCGGGGCGCGTCATGGAATAGATGGCGACAACGACGGCGAGAACGACCAGAACCGGCATCATGATTTTTGATGCGCGTTCAATGCCGTTCTGAACACCGAAGATAATCACAGCGAGTGTGCAGAGGGCAAATACCAGGAACCAGCCTTCAATCGATCCCGCGCTGGAAATGAAATCAGTAAAATAGTTCTCTCCGGCGAGTTCATGGACGCCGCCCGCAAGGTAGCCCGCGAGATAGCGGAGCACCCATCCTCCGATCACACAGTAATACGGGCAGATGATCATGGGAATAATGGCGTTGATCCAGCCGCCGAACGTTGCGAAAGGGCTCCTGCTGAAATAGTGGTAGGCACCGACAGGGCTCTTCCCTGTTTTTCTTCCGAGTGCGGTTTCCGATATGATCAGTGAATAGCCGAAGGTGACGACAAGAATCAGATAGACCAGCAGAAAGATACCGCCGCCGTATTTGGCCGCAAGATAGGGAAAACGCCAGATATTGCCGAGGCCGACGGCTGATCCGGCCGTGGCCAGTACATAGCCGAGTTTTCCGGAAAAGGTGGCTCTGCTGTCCTGAGACTGAGCTGACATGATACAATTCTCCTTCCTGTTACAGAACATGCTGCGCCCGTGTCTCCGTTCTGTTGCTTCACAGCTGTGACACAGCGCTTTATTATACTAACACAATCAATAGGTGATTGCCAGTCCTCTGTCTCTGGCGGTCATGCCGGCAAAAGGGCAGCGCTGACAATGTCGGAAAGTAACATGAAAACTGACGAAAAACGGCTGAATTATTGAATAATAATAGTCAATATGCTAAAATTCTGAGTGGGGTTTTACATGTTTAAATGTTTTTTTTAATCAAAAGGAGGCGTTTCTTATGGGCATGAAGAAGTTTATCAACAAGGTGGAAGATGTTGAAGAGGAGATGACCAAAGGCCTTGTGAAAGCTTATCCGGACAAGCTGGAGAAGCTGGATTACGGCACCATCGTATGCCGGAAGAACAAGAAGACCGATAAGGTTGCTCTTGTCAGCGGCGGCGGCAGCGGTCATGAGCCGGCGCATGCAGGTTTTGTAGGCGAAGGCATGCTGGATGCAGCCGTTGCCGGAACGGTTTATACTTCTCCGACGCCGGATGCCATTCTGGAAGGTATCCATGCAGTACAGACGGAGGCCGGCGTTCTGCTGGTTGTCAAGAACTATACCGGTGATGTCATGAACTTCCAGCTTGCTGAGGAGATGGCAAACGATGAAGGAATCAAAACGGTTCATGTCGTTACGAATGATGATGTAGCCGTTGAGAACAGCTCCTTCACCGTCGGAAGAAGAGGCGTGGCAGGAACGATTTTTGTTCACAAGTGCGCCGGTGCAAAGGCCGAGGCAGGCGGAACGCTTGAAGAGGTTCAGGCCGTGGCACAGAAGGTCATCGACAATGTACGCACGATGGGCGCGGCGATCAAACCCTGCACGGTTCCTGCAGCCGGAAAGCCTGGTTTTGAACTGGCTGACGACGAGATGGAAGTCGGCATCGGCATCCACGGTGAGCCCGGAACGCACAGAGAAAAGATCAGAACGGCCGACGAGACGGCTGATCTGCTGCTGGACAAGATTCTGGCAGATATCGACTATACCGGTCATGAAGTGGCAGTTATGGTTAACGGTTCCGGCGCTACGCCGCTGATGGAACTCTATATCATCAACAACCATGTACAGGATGTGCTGAAGAGCAAAGGCATTAAGGTTTACCGCACGCTTGTCGGCAACTATATGACATCCATCGATATGGCGGGCTTCTCCATCTCGCTGCTCCGTCTGGACGACGAACTGAAGACGCTGCTCGATGCGAAGGCTGATACGCCGGCATGGAAGGAATTCGGCTGATTTTTTCGGACGGAAAAGAGGACATCATGACAGATCAGAAAAAGGTACTGGAAATTATTGAAAAAATCATCCGGAAGATCGAGGAAGAGAAGGAATATCTGACAGAGCTTGACCAGCCGATCGGCGACTCCGATCACGGCATCAACATGGCCCGCGGTTTTCAGGAAGTTGAGAAGAAGATGCCTTCCCTGGAAGGAAAGGATATCGGTTCCGTGCTGAAGACCGTCGGCATGACGCTGATGAGCAAGGTGGGCGGTGCATCAGGACCGCTGTACGGTTCTGCCTTTATGAAGGCAGGCATGGCTATGGCCGGAAAAACCGAGATGGATATTCATGATTTCCTGACCTGCCTGGATACGGCGATCGCCGCCGTTCAGAAGCTCGGCAAGGCGGAAGTCGGAGAGGCAACCATGATAGATGCCATGGTTCCCGCAGATGAGGCCATGAAGAAGGCACTGGAGAGCGGCGCAGACGCAAAGGCTGTGCTGGAAGCCGGCACAAAGGCATCCTGGGCAGGCGCGGAGCACACAAAGGAACTGGTGGCGACCAAGGGGCGTGCAAGCTATGTCGGTGAGCGCGGCATCGGGCATCAGGATCCGGGTGCGACTTCATTTTCCTTTATTCTGGAAGTTATCAGTGAAGCTGTGTGACAGCGGAAAGTCAGAGTCAGGCCGTCTGACGACGGACAGGAGGAACAGCGATGGTCGGTATCGTGATCGTATCACACAGTGAAAATCTGGCAAAAAGCGTGGTTGAACTGACGACGATGATGGCGGACGGCATTCCGATCGCTGCCGCGGGAGGACTGGAAGACGGTTCCTTCGGCACCAGCTATGACCGGATCCGCGATGCCATCGATGAGGTGTATTCGGATGACGGCGTCATCATACTTATGGATATGGGCAGCGCTGTTATGACGACACAGTCGGTGATCGAAATGGAAGAAGAGGGCAGGAAGGTTCAGATGGTCGACTGTCCGCTCGTAGAGGGCGCAGTTACGGCATCGGTGGATTCTCACCTCGGAGATTCCATGGAGGAGATCATCGAAGATCTGAAGACAGTAGCGACAACGCCGAAAATGTGAGAATAAAGAATAGCTGTCACAGCCGGAGACAGATGCTGAAGTGTCAGCATGGAAGCATCTGAGATTGTGTAAAGAAACAGAAAAAGAGGGACTGCAGTGCGGTAAATTTTCCAGGCTGCAGTCCCTTTTACTGTAGCGACGCGGAAGCACGCAGTGCGAAGCGGCGCGTGGACTTATACAGTATGTGGCACTGATTGTAGTATGGGGTTAACAGAACTTGCGGATCAGCTCATAGGATCTGGTGCCGAGACCGATTTTTTCTGCGTGCTCCAGGGTGTCCTTCCAGTCGACATTCGGATTGCTGTCAAGGAAGTTGTCGTGATGGTGATGCCATCCGGGTCTGGCCAGGTTATCGCCGAGCTGGCTGTTGCGGATCGGCTCCGCCTGAAGGCAGAGATCGGCACATGCCTGGTCGAGTGCCACCGGATCGAAAGAGGCAAGCATGCCGATATCCGGCAGGATCGGCGCGTCATTTTCGCCGTGGCAGTCGCAGTTCGGGGAAACGTCCGTAATCAGGCTGATGTGGAAGCAGGTCCGTCCGTCGCAGACGGCCTGGGCATACTCAGCCATTCTCTTATCCAGAAGGGCATTGGCGTCCCAGTTGTCATTTTCGATGGCATCGAAGGAGCAGGCGCCGATGCAGCGGCCGCATCCCTTGCAGAGTTCCTGATCGATATGGGCTTTTCCGCTCTCGTAGCTGATGGCATCAGAACCGCATTCTCCTGCACAGCGCCGGCATCCGCGGCATTTCTCTTCAATGACGTGAGGCTTTCCGCTCATATGCTGCTGCATTTTGCCCGCGCGGGAACCGCAGCCCATGCCGATATTTTTCAGCGTTCCGCCGAAGCCGGTTTCCTCATGCCCTTTGAAGTGGGTCAGGGAAATAAAAACGTCAGCGTCCATGATGGCCTTTCCGATATAAGCCTCCGGACAGTATTCGGCATTACGGACCGGAACAGTCACATCATCTGTCCCGCGCAGGCCGTCTCCGATGATGACGGGGCAGCCTGTGGTCATCCAGTTGAATCCGTTGACCTCCGCACAGTACATGTGGTCGATGGCGTTTTTCCGGCTGCCCGGATACAGCGTATTGCAGTCGGTCAGGAAGGGCTTGCCACCCTGTTCCTTTACCACATCTGCCACTGCCTTTGCATAGTTGGGACGGAGAAAAGCGATATTGCCCAGTTCTCCGAAGTGCATCTTGATCGCTACGAGTTTATCCTTCATATCGATCTGTCCGATACCGGCCGCGCGGATCAGCTTCTGGAGCTTAACCGGAAGCGGAACCTCAAGCTGGGTTCGGAAATCAGTGAAGTAAACCTTTGATTTTTCCATGTCTTTTCCTCTCTGAAGACGGCAGCCTCCTCCGGCTGCTGATAAGTTTTCCTGTGATTCTGTTATAGCATGAGGGCAAAGACGAGCGCAATAAACATCTATATCTTACAAGATGTCACAGTACTGTATTAAGCCGGTCGTACCGGCATACATCAGGTACTGTCATTCAGACATTAAAAATTTTTGTGCGAAATCACCGGCTGTATTATAAACGTATCAGCAGTATAATATATAAAAGTCAGAATCTTCTGGCTGTAACGTGAGAGGAGGATGAAACGTATGAAAGCTGCTGTGATCTATTATTCATTTGAAGGAAATTCCGAGGCCGCGGCGAAGAAGGCGGCTGAACTTACCGGCGCGGCGCTTTTCCGTATCTCCGCGGATCATGAACCGCCGAAGACGAAGATGAAATATCTGGTCGGCGGAAAACAGGCGCTCTCCGGTTTCCGTCCGAAGATCAGGGTGCCGTCCGTGGATTACAGCCAGTACGATACCATCATTCTTGCCTGCCCGGTATGGGCGGGAACCATGGCCCCTGCGATGAGATCTTATCTCGGCAGGCATCCGTTTTCAGAAAAGAAAGTATATCTGATCGTATGCTCGGCCAGCGGAAACGGTCAGAAGACACTCCGGAACATAGCGGAACTTCTGGAAGGCAACATGATCTCAGGAGAGTACAGTCTGAAAAATCCTCTGACCCATCAGGAAGAGCTTGAAAAGCTGAATGCTTTAAACGGCTGAAGTTATATCAGCGGAAGAAAAAGAAAATGAATCTTGGAGGAAGAGCAATCGAAGAAGGCAGAATTTTCAGAATTAACGAGATGAACTGGACACCGTGCAGCGGAGAAGTGGGCAACATGCAGCATTATGACAAATGCCTTGTAAAGGACCCGCTTCATGGCATGGTCGTTAATGTATCAAAGTATCCGAAGGGATTTCAGCTGCCGTGGCATAAATACAGCTGTGCCCATGGCATGTACGTCATCAGGGGCAGCATGGAAACAGATCTGGGCACGGTGAATGAAGGAGATTTTGTGTGGTGGCCGGCAGGAGTCGAAATGCAGCATGGCGCAACGATGAATGAAGACTGCGTCTTTCTGTTCGTGACAAACGCACCGTATGATATAGAAGTACTCGACAGAGATAAGTAAAAACAGACGGAACAGAGCTGAAATTTCAGCAGGCCGGGGATGACAGATCATGTTATCCCCGGCCTTTTCTGTTCTCTGCGATGACGCTGTTCTCTGCGATGACGCTGTTCTTTGTGATGAGGCTGTTTTTCTGACGATTCGGCTGCTTCTGCAGGCTTACCTGCTGCTGACTGCTGTCCGGCGCCGGATCCTGAAGCTCAGGCATTGATTTTGCGAAAAATAAGAGATATTATAGTTTAGTTAAATCATCGAACTTCCGACCATGCGGCAGAAATGACTGATGTCAGTACAGCAGATCTGATGGATATGCAGGATGGAATGACAGACTGTGACCGTACATTCGATGTGCTGATCAGCGGGAGTCGAAAGAAAAACAAGGTACGTAGGTAAGCATTATGAGTTCATGGAAGAGTTTCAGAATGGTTGTTTATGGTTTTCTTGCAGGAAAGGCTGGCGTTGCCATTTTCAGTTCACAGGATATGAAGAAGGCATACACGCATATCACGGCAGCGGTAAAGAGAGGCGGCAGCAGTGTGGCGAAGACCTTTACGACGCTGAAGGAAAACTGTGAAGATATCAACGCAGATGCGAACGCCATCAATGAGAAGAGAGCAAAGGATGCCAGAGCAAGAGAGGTTGCTGACGCAGGAGTGATACCTGAAGCGATGATGACGGCGCTCCGCCGCGTGAAAGGCGGGGCGGTTTAACATGACAAAAGTCATATCGATATCATGACGCACTTCACTGTAACGGTGAGGTGCGTTTTTTTATGATATCACTGTCATCATTCATACCGAAATGAAGGAGGCTTCTCATGTCCGTTGAAACCACAGTGAAAACAGTCTGCGCAGGACAGTCTGCAGCAGACAAACCTCAGGAAATCATAGTCAGGATAGATAATCTTGTCAAAAGGTATAAGGAAAAACCAGCGGTTGATCATTTTTCTCTCGAAGTGAGGCAGGGTGAGATCCTGGGACTGGTGGGGCCGAATGGATCGGGAAAGACAACAACGATCAACTGTCTTCTTTCCCTTCTTAAATATGATCGGGGTGAGATAGAGATTTTCGGGAAGCCGATGCATCCAGCGGCCCGGGATATCAAGAGCCGCATCGGTGTCGTCATGCAGAATGTCGCAGTGATCGATGAGCTCAGTGTATATGACAATATAGATTTTTTCTGCGGACTTTATATCAGGGACAGAGCGCTGAGAAAAAAATATGTTGAGGAGGCACTGGACTTCACGAATCTGCAGGAATACAGAAAAAACAGACCGGGCAAGCTCTCCGGCGGACTGCTCCGTCGTCTGAATATTGCCTGCGGCATTGCGCATAAGCCGAAGCTGATCATTTTTGATGAGCCGACGGTTGCTGTGGATCCGCAGAGCCGGAATGCGATCCTCAGCGGGATCCGGCGGCTGAATGAGGAGGGAGCCACTGTTATCTACACCTCACATTATATGGAGGAGGTCGAAGAGCTCTGCTCGAGGATCGTGATTATTGATAACGGTCATGAGGTGGCGGACGGCACGGTATCTGAACTGAAAGGCAGTCTGAGAAACCGGGAGACGATCACTGTCGAGGCAAAAAACATATCTGAAGAGGAACTTTCCGGATTAAAGGAGATCAGCCATGTGTATGATGTCACTTTTCATGAGGGAGAGATCGAGATCAGATGTGACGGAGGCAGCCATAATCTGGTCCACATTATCAATTATCTGATGGAAAAGAATATTGATTTCGGAAGAGTGAATACGAAACTGCCGACGCTGAACGATGTGTTCCTGGAAATCACGGGAAAGGAGCTCAGAGACTGATCATGTTCGGGCATATTTTTTTCTGTAAACTGAAAGAACTTGCTCATAAACCCTGGTGCATCGGCTGGAATCTGATGTTCCCGATTGTGCTTGCCACTGCTTTCTATATCGGGTTCGGGAATTTTATCACAGATGCCGGAGAACTGGCGAAGGTTGATGTGGCTGTCGTGGAAGCGCCGGAAACGGCTGAGCCTCTGTCTGCTTCGACGAAAACGGAAATGACGGGAAATCCGGAGAAAACAGAGCTTACGGCGGCATCAGGGGAAACGCAGGGATTCACGCAGCTGGTAAAAGAGCTGGATTTTCTGAATGCGCATGTTGTCAGTGAAGATGAGGCAGAGAAACTGCTCGCGAAGGGTGAGGTGGCAGGCATCCTCTACGCGCCCGGCGCAGGTACCGATCCGTCGGACAGGGAATCCGGGAATCCTTCTCTTGTGGTTGCAGAAAACGGACTGGACCAGACGATCCTCTCTCAGTTTGTCAGGTCATATATCATTCAGAAGCGTGAGGTGGAGACTGTGATGGCGAAGTCGCAGGATCCGGAGACACGGCAGGATGCGGTCCGCCTTATCAGCGAAGGTATGACTTACGGCTCGGATGATATGAACCTCAGGTATTCAGAGGATGAAACGGCGCTGTCAGAGGATACGGGTTCGGGGCATTCAGAAAGTTCGCCTTACATGCATTACTTTCTTGCACTGATTGCGATGGCATGTCTCTATGGATCATGGCTCAGTGCGAATGTGTTTCATGGCATGAAAGCGGATCAGTCCGAGCTCGGAAAGCGGTTTGAATGTGCGCCGGTCTCCAGACTGACGACGATTACGGCCAGCATCTTCGCGGGTCTTATTTTTCAGATCCTGTGCGTTACGGCGCTGATCCTTTTTATTCAGTATGTGCTCGGCCTTTCCTTCGGGGCACCGCCCGGTCTGATCATTCTGATTTCTGCTGCGGGATCGATGGCCGGCGTATCATTCGGCGTGATGTTTGGTGCGCTCTTCGGAAGGAGCAGCGCGGCTCTCACCGCGATACCGCTGATTTTTTCCATGGCCTGCTCTTTCCTGAGCGGTCTCATGATAGGCAACATGCAGCAGATCGTTGAAGTTAAGGCGCCCTGGCTGAACAGGATCAACCCTGCGGCGGTGCTTGCCGGCGGACTCGATGAGCTCTGCACCTACGGACCCGGGAAGGCTTATGCTGAGGATCTGTCTGTTCTGATTGTGATGTCCGTTGTCACGATGCTGATCAGTTCACTTGCCCTGAGGAGGAAAAGCTATGCCAGTCTTTAAAGCATTTTTCAAAATACTTGAAGCGAAAAAAGGCATTATTCTGATCTATATCATGGTCAATCTTGTTTTTATGCTCGTTATTGCCGGACAGGGGCAGAAGACCGGAGAGACGATGTTTGCCGATACCGGGCTTGACGTTGCGGTATACGACAGAAGCGAAAGCCGTCTTTCCAGAGAGGCGGTGTCGATCCTCCGTGAAAAAAATCATGTGGATGTATTTCAGGAGAAAGATCTGGAGGGGGCTGGCAGTACAGAGAAGGATAAACTGCGGTTTCTGAACAATGACGTCCGCGGCGGTATTTATGACTATGCGCTCATCATACCGGAGAACTTTGATGAAGACGGCAGATACCGTTACATCGCATCCGGGGAGAATTCCGCCGGATATATCATCAGTGGTCAGCTGGATTCGTTTCTGACATGCGTCAGGGTGAATGAAACGCTGGGAATGGATGAAGACGCCGCGATAAAAAGTGCCGCCGATACCATGGAGAAAGCTGATGATGCCGATATCCGCATGACAGAGGAAGCCGGCAATAACGGACACACGCATGGACGGCTCTATTACAGTTTTCTGTATATGTGCTATTCGCTGATGATGGCCATTGTGATCGGGATCAGCCTGGTGCTTGCCGGAATGAATAACGAGGATCTTACGGCGAGAATCAGCTGCTCGTCTCTTTCCGTGAAGCAGGTGGGCGTTTCAAGATTTATGGCATCCGTTGTCTATTCGGGCGTGGTGATGGTGATTTTTACTGTCATGGCACTGGCGTACGGCGCGGAAGATCCCGACATGGCAAAAGCCGGCTTTTTTGTTCTCAATCTGATTCCTGTCGTTGTCATGTCCGCGGCGTTTGCGTACTTTTTAAGTGCACTGATGCGGGATGAGAGTATAATCAATATGGTGTCGAACATGACGTCTCTGGGCATGTGCTTCATCAGCGGCGTGTTTGTGACACAGAGCATGATGTCTGAAAAAGTGCTGCGCGTCGCTCAGTTTACACCGTTTTACTGGTATGTGCGGGGAGTCGATGTGATTGAGGGAACGGGTGCGGGACAGATGCCCGGAAACCTGTTTACCGAGTGCTTTGTGATACAGCTTCTTTTCGCCGCTGCGCTTTTTGCCGCGGGGACGGTGGCCGCCTCGGCAAAGAAATAATTTCTGATGATGGAAGAAAAATGCCTCTCGACAGCAGTATTATACGTTGCGCTGGAATCTGTACTTCTGACAGAAGACATCACCGCGGGAACGGTGGTGATGTCTCTCTGTCTTTTTGTCGTTATGACCCTGTCCATACTCATTCCTGAAGCTTCCGCATCGGGGATCGTTCTTCGCTGTGCGATGCTCGCCGGGTGTTTTATTGCGGCCGGTGTTTATCTGGGACCGGATGCTGCCGGCCGGCTGATCCCGGTCTCGTTGCCGGCTGCGCTGTGTGTGTTTTATGAGGAGAGGCTTGCGGTAAAAAACAGGAAATTCAGGAAGATTCAGGATACCGACCGCGAACTCGAAATGAAACTCCGCGAAAGAAACAAACGTCTGATCGCAGAGCAGGATAATGAGATCAGGCTGGCGACCATGTCCGAGAGAAACAGAATCGCCCGGGAAATTCACGATAATGTCGGGCACCTGCTTTCACGTGCGCTGATCATGCTCGGCGCGATTAAGACGGTCAGCGCCGCAGGAGAAACCGGAGCGGATTCCGGGGATGGCACGGCGGCAGCGGACGGAACCCGGGAGGACGGAATCCGGGAGGACGGAACCCGGACAGAGACAGACGGCGCCGTGAAAACAGCAGGGACACAGACTGCGCTCCTGTATCTCGACCAGCTGGAAGCCACGCTGGATCTTTCCTTTGTATATGAGATTGCGGCGCCGCTATACAGCAAAAAACTCGGCCGTCCTCCAATCGACCCTGTGATCTTAGTGAAGTATCTGCTGGTTGGCTTTCTGTACGGCATTCCTTCGGAGCGTCAAATCGAGCTGCGTATCCAGACAGATATAGCACTGCGATGGTATCTTGGGTTGGATCTGTTCGACCACGTGCCGGATCACAGCACAATCTCGCAGCTCCGTCGGCGGAAACCGGCATTTCGAAACGTGTTCCGCAGATTGTTTGAGGAAGTAGTGCGTCAGTGCATTGAGAAGGGGCTTGTCAGCGGTCGTGTTGTCGCCACGGATTCCACTCATGTGAAAGCGAACGCTTCGCTTGCCTCAGAAGAACTTGTGGAGGTTACGGAAAGCCCAGCCGCTTATTGGGAGAGGCTGAATGCTTATGAACAGGAAGCAGCAGCGGAACTACACCGTAAGTGCGGGAAAACACCTAAGCGAAAGAGAAGCAAACCGCTCAAAAGACGCATATACCGCAGTCGCAAGCGCATTAGCCGAACTGACCCGGAGGCTGGTCATATGAATCGACCGGGCAAACCGGTTGGCCAGTACTATCTCTCGCACCAAACACTGGACACTGATCATGGAATCATTTTGGACGTTGCTGTGACTGCGGGAGACGTCAACGATGCGACTCCGTATCTGGATCAGATTGAACGTGTCAACAACTCTGTCATTCCGATTCAGACAGCCACAGCAGATGCTGCCTACGATTTCCCTCTTGCCCACCGTGTATTGGATGACATAGGAATTGCTTTTTTTGTACGTCCCCAACTTCAGCATGATATTGCTCAAAC
>ONOC01000079.1 GCA_900319355.1 uncultured Eubacteriales bacterium
GAGACGGCAGATGGAGCGGCAGTTCCTGTTGAGAAAGCGGTCGGACCGTCCGCCGGACGCGGCGGATCCCGGCGGATATCATCCGGAAAGCCCGCGAACCGGCGGAAAAGACAGGAAAGAGAATGCTGGCTCGGAAGAGAACGACGACAGGAACGGCAGTCGCTGACCGCGGCGGTCTGACGGCAGGAGAATGGAATGTCTGCAGCTGATGTTATTAGTATTTATGCGATCGCGGCCATCTGGGCCATGATGGCGCTGAACGTTGTGCTCTCGGTCGGGGGATACCGTTACATTCTGAAGACAAACGCGTCGGGCGGGGAAATCAGGAGCCGTCGCAGGTATCCTTTTGTCTCGATTCTGGTCCCGGCGCACAACGAGGCGCTGGTGCTCTGGCGCACACTGACTGCGCTGATCGGCTTTGACTATCCGGCTGACCGGTATGAGATCATTGTCGCCAATGACAATTCGTCTGATCAGACAGTGGAAATCATCGGGGAGCTTCAGAAGAAATATCCGGAACACAGACTTTTCTGCGTGAGTACGGACAGCGTGGTCGGAGGCACCGGCAAATCCAACGCGCTGAACATCGCGTATTCCATCTCGAAGGGAAGCGTCATCGCCATCTATGACGCTGACAATACGCCGGAAAGAAAGGCACTGCGCCTTCTCGTTGAAAATCTGATGACGGATCCGAAGGCAGCCGCCGTGATCGGGAAATTCCGCACCCGGAACCGGAACGCGACGCTCCTCACGAGATTTGTCAATATCGAGACGCTGATGCATCAGTGTATGAATCAGGCCGGCCGGTATGCCTTTTTCAGACTCTGTACCATCCCGGGGACGAATTATGTGATCCGCAGAAGCATCGTGGAAAAGGTGGGCGGATGGGACGTGAAAGCGCTGTCGGAGGACACGGAGATTTCCTTCCGCATCTACAGGATGGGCTATTATATCAAAATGCTGCCGCAGGCGGTGACATGGGAGCAGGAGCCGCAGTTTCTGAAGCAGTGGTTCAAGCAGCGCGTCAGATGGGCGCGCGGCAATCTGTACGTTATGGTCAAGAACTTCAAATACACCTTCGACCCCAAGGCGGGGCCGATGCGGCTGGATATCGTGTATTACGTTCTGACGTACGGCATCATGCTGTCGAGTCTTGTCGCCTCTGACATCATCTTCTTAGGCGGCATCCTTGGCGTGATCCATGTGAAGCTCGCGGGATTTTCATCCCTTCTCTGGATGATGGCCATACTGGTTTTCATTGCCAACGTCATGCTGACGCTGTCGCTGGAGAAAAATGAATTTACGCTTCAGTCGTTCGGGCTGGTGGTGCTGATGCTGTTCACCTACGCCAAGCTCTGGGTGCTCGTGGTCGTCAAGGCTATCTGGGATTCCGCGGGAGACGCGATTTTTCATCGTGAAGTCAAGTGGGACAAAACCGTACGGTATGCGGAAAACGCCGCAGATGAGAATCCGGATATATCTTCTATCGGCGGAAGAACCTGAGGCGGCGGATTGAAACAGGAACCGGTCGAAGTGATGAGCCGCCGGTATCCGGCATCCATACAGATCATTTACAAGAACAGGCAGGAGTAAGAGCGATGAAAAACTGGAAAATGTTCCTCGCAGCAATGGCACTGAGCGCCGCCATGATCGCGGAGACTGTTCCTGCGGGCGCCGCTGCAAAGAGAGGTGCAGTGCGCACGGCTTCAAATGCTGCGAGCGCTGCTTACGCGGCTGTGAATTCGGGATCAAAAACCGCGAACGCGGCGGATTCTGCGGGCGCCGCAGCGGCCGTTTCGGGGGACGCAGCCGGAACGGCGGACAGCGGAAGCGGAACCATCCCCGTGAAGGAAGGCACGGAGATCAGCCGCTATGTGCTTTCGTCCGATCCGTCATCGGCCGGAGCGCCCGTTACGGAACCGCCGGACGTTCCGGAATCACAGTACGCGAAGACGTTCCATTATTCCTCGAGGGTTACGTTCAGCGGAATCTATAAGACCAATACCTTTTCCTTCAAAAAGGAAGAATACTGGGAGACACGGTACGCCTACGCCCAGATCGAATTTTCCGTCAGTCCCCTCATCACAGACGGTGTTCCTGCCTCACTGACCTTTTCGGTGAATGATACGCCGGTTTCCTCCTGCAGGATTGACTACAGCCTCGGCGAAACGCAGACCGCCTATGTGACGATTCCGGTGGACCTCCTGAACGACGGATACAACAATCTTTCTGTCACCGGGTATGTTCTGCTGTACGATGAGGAAGGATGTCTGGATGACTTTTCCAATGCCAACTGGATCTGCATCTCGGAAAATTCACTGGTGCGGATGGGGTACGACGTCGATGACTCCGGAAATCTGCTGAAGTACTATCCGTTTCCGCTGGTTTCATCCATGGACGAGACAGGAGAAGAGTGCGGTGTGTATGTTCCGGATGACGCCACTTTCGGCGAACTGACGGCGGCCATGATGCTCCGGTCCCAGCTGGGAGCCGGGACTACGGACAGCGATGAGATCAGTATCGCAGACTTTTCGGCGATAGGTGACAGGGCGCAGCGGCTGATCGTCGCGACGCAGGACAGACTGCCGTCAGATGTAAAGAAACAGATGCCGGACACGGCGGGAGACGGCTCCTCCTACGATCTTTCAAAAGGCTCCCTCGTCTATGAATATTCGGACAAAAAGGGAACAGTACTCGTCGTGACGGCCGGCAATGAGAAGGATCTGGCGGAAGGAGCGGCCATGCTGATGGACGATGACCTCCTTGCGCAGGAAAACAGCTCCGCCGCTTTTGTTCCCTCCGGCACGAAGACAAAGGTGATCCGGAACAGGTCCCTGTCTGATCTGATTGTGGATCATGAGACCATCACAGGGATCACCAATGAGAAGGGGCTGGTCTTTGTCGGTCCGTTCCGTCAGGAACAGACGGTCTTCCTCCCGCTGACCGGCGGATTCGTACTGGCGGAGGGAGGGGAGATCAGTCTCAGTTTCCGCTATTCCGAGAATCTTGACTTTAACCGCTCACTGCTGACGGTCTACTGGGGCGATACGCCGCTCGCTTCGAAGAAGCTGACGAAGGAGAAGGCGGACGGAGACAGCTTCTCCTTCACGATCCCCTCGGACGTTGTCGGCACATATGCCAGCAGCATCCGGATCGCCTTTGATCTGGAGATCAGGGATCTGTACTGCACCAAGCGGACCGATGAGATGCCGTGGGCTTATGTGAGCGGAGATTCAACCCTGTATCTTCCGGCAGGCCAGAGCACGGACTACTCGCTGGCGCTGCGGCCGTATCCGTTTCAGACGCTGGGACTGTTCAACGATCTGGCGCTGGTCCTTCCGGACAAGTATACCGGCGAGGAGCTGGAGCTGGCGGGCTCCGTGATGTCGCTGATGGGAAGCGCCATCAGCCCCTACGGAAGTTTCCAGGCCGTAAAGGCGTCGGATTATGATCCGTCTGCCGGAACGGCAGATTCCGCAGACGACAAGAGCGGAAACAACATCATCGCGATCGGCACGTATCAGGACAATTCGCTGATACAGAGCCTGAACAAGAACCTTTCCTTCCGCTTTCTGGACGACGGCAGCGGATTTGATTCCAACGACCAGCTGCTCGTCTCGCCGGATTACGGAAAGCGGGTCGGCATTCTGCAGATCATCCGGTCGCCCTATGCGGACAAGCGGGCCGTGCTGACCGTTTCAGCGGCGGACACGACCGGCCTTGAGAGCATTCAGAATTACATCCGTCTGCAGAAAAACAACTGGTCGATGGAAGGTGACGCCTTCCTGATCGATACGGACGGTGATACTTCATCCTACACGTTCCTGAAACATGAAGAGACGGATCAGGTTTCGCTGAAGGAGAAGGTTAAGCAGAACAAGAACGCCATTCTCTTCACACTGGTCGGCTCAATGGCGATGTTCATCCTGTTCATCGGGGTGATCATTACGCTGGTTCATTACCGCAGAAACAGAAGAGACGAAGACAGAAAATAATTCACCGGCACTGATACCGCAGCAAAGATAGGAAAACAGTCTTATGAAGATCAGACGAAGCTGGTTCTATACGCTGGCCATGTTCATATTGATTGCCGTGCTCTTTCTGGCCATGACGTTTACCGTGAACCGGATCGGTAACGGGCAGGAGTATCCGTACCTGCTAAAGGGTGAATGGATCATCGGGATGCTGGCGCTGGCTTTTGTTCTGGTCATCGCGGGAAAACTTTACGCACGCCTGCGGATTTCCCTTTTCTTCGCTTCGCACCCGAAGGCCGCGGCCGTTCTGGAAGGAGGACTGGCCGCTGCACTGCTGGCCGCGGGCTTCGCGATCCGGCTTCATTATGTGCGCACCATGCCGATGAAGCCGGAATCCGATTACAAGACCTACTATGAAGTGGCGCAGCTTATCCTGAAAGGAACGCTGCTGACCGATGGACCCGGATACTGTGACTATATCGCGGTTTTCCCGCATGTCTACGGGTATCCGTATGTGCTCTCCCTCCTGTTTCGCTTTACAGGCGTGTCCGTGACGGCGGCGCTGTATTTCAATGTGGCGCTGGCGGTCGGAACGGTTTTCTTCTGCTGGCGCACAGCCCGGCTCATCGCGGGACGGAAGGCAGGGCTCGCGGCTCTTGTGACCGCCGATTTCTGGCCTTCGATGATTCTGTACAACAATTTCGTCGCCGGCGAATATCTTTTTACATTTCTTCTGATGGTCTGCGTCTGGCTTTTCGTCATCATCATGAAGGATACGGGATTCAAAAAGAAGCATACATTTGCCCGGTTCTGGGAGCTCGCTCTTCTGGGATTGCTCATCGCGGTCACAGGCGCTGTCCGGCCGATGGCCCAGCTGTTTCTGGCATCTGTGATCGTGGTACTTCTCATGGTCCGGCCGGAGATACATGACAGACCGGCCAATGACGTGCCCCTCGGCGTTCGGGCCGTGGACAGGGGATGGAAGATGATTCTGATCCTCTTTCTGGTCTATCTGCTTTTCGCAAGACTGTTCAGCGCGTCTGTGGCCTATGCGATCAATGAGAAGCCGGCCGGCGGCTCTTCCTCTTTCGGCTACAATCTGCTTGTCGGTCTCAATCAGGAGAGCTACGGCGGGTGGAACCAGGATGACGCGGACTATATGTACGCTGCGCTCGATAAGACCGGGTCGGCTGAGGAGGCGCAGCTTGCCTGCCGCGATCTTGCGCTGAAGAGACTGAAATCGGATCCGAGGTCGCTTCTGAATCTATTCGTCCATAAATTTGAGGTGCTGTGGGGAAACGACGATTTCGGATCCTCATGGAACATCCTGTTCATGGACCGGCAGGGAAAACTGACGAGTGCGAGGAAATCTTTCTATTACAGCATGATGGACCGGAGCGATCTCTACTATCTGACGATCCTCGCCATGACGCTCCTCTGTGCTCTGTATTGCTGGAAAAAAGAGCCTGACGCGGTTTTTACGATCCAGCTTATGCTGCTTGCCACGGCTGCGCTGCACCTTCTGGTGGAAAATCAGAACCGATATCATTATCACGTGCTGGCTCTGATGGCCGTGATGGCCGGGGTCGCGGCCGCGCAGGTCTTTGAGACGGAAGAGAACCGGGTGATGGCGGCTCTCCATGAGAAGGAAGCGGTGAAAATAAGGGAGCGAGAGGCGCAGGAACAGATTCAGGCACGGCTTCAGGAGGAGGCACGGATACAGGAGATGAGGGCGAAGGCCCTGCACGCCCAGTTTGACATGGAAAAGGCGCTCCGGGAGGGGCATATCACCATCACCGCGAGCGAGGCGGTGAAAAAGGCGGCTGAAGCCGGGGAATACCGGAGTCAGGAGGACATGAGGGATCCCTTTGACGACGGGACGGCCGGGGACAGAGAGGAAGCCGGGCAGCGAAGTGACAGACGGGACCCCGTACGCGGGAAGAGGGAGGACAGGAAATGAATTTCAATTCTCTGGCGTATCTGGTCTTCTTTCCGGCGATCGTCATACTTTACTTCATCCTGCCAGGACGGAAACTGCGGAACGCGCTTTTGCTCGCGGCCAGCTACGGCTTCTATATGTGCTGGAATCCGAAATATATCATTCTGATGTTTCTGTGCACTCTGATCACTTATCTCGACGGCATCTTTATAGGGATTGCGAAAAAGGAAGAGCAGGAGAAGGTAGCGAAGAATAAGCGGCGCACGGGCCGACCCAGAGCCTATATCGTCACGACGGTGCTTTTCATGCTCGGCGTGCTCGCCTATTTCAAATACGGCAATTTTCTTCTTGATTCTATGGTGCGTCTCTTTGCCCTGTTCGGCGTGCATCTCCGGATCCCGTCCTATGATGTGGTTCTTCCGGTCGGAGTCTCTTTCTTCACCTTTCAGGCCGTTTCATACGATCTTGATGTGTACCGCGGAGATGTGGAAGTGGAAAAAAACTTCTTCCGCTTTGCGCTGTTTGTATCCTTTTTTCCTCAGCTTGTGGCCGGCCCGATTGAGCGGTCCGGACATCTGCTGCATCAGTTTGATGAAAAGCACGCGTTTGACGCGGAACGGATTACCCGCGGTGTGATGACGATGCTCTGGGGCTATTTTATGAAGATTGTCATCGCTGACCGGGCTGCGGTTTTTGTCGATCAGGTGTACAATTACTGGCCGGCGTACAACGGACTGGTTCTGATCCTCGCTACGGTGCTGTTCGCCGTACAGATTTACTGCGATTTCGGCGGATACTCCTTCATTGCGATCGGGTCAGCCCAGGTGCTTGGATTCGATCTGATGCAGAATTTCCGACAGCCGTATTTCGCTGTTTCCGTGGCGGATTTCTGGCGGCGCTGGCATATCTCGCTGACCACATGGTTCCGGGACTATCTCTATTTTCCGCTCGGAGGAAGCCGGACGACGAAATGGAAGCACTGGCGCAATATCATGATCGTCTTTCTGGTATCCGGACTTTGGCACGGCGCCTCCTGGACCTATGTGATCTGGGGCGGGCTGAACGGATTGCTTCAGATCATCGGCATGTGGCTGAAGCCATTTCGGGAGAAGGGAAAAAAGGCGCTGCGCATCGCGGAAAACTCCTTCGGACTCAGGCTTTTCCAGAGCATCGTGACCTTCATTCTGGTGGATTTCACATGGATTTTTTTCCGTGCGTCGACGGTTCGGAATGCCTTCGGTATCATTCGGAACAGTTTCACCTGCTGGAATCCGTGGGTGCTGTTTGACGGGACGCTCTATACGCTCGGGCTTTCCCAGGTCGAATTTCACGTGCTTCTTTTTGCCATCGGGGTTCTTTTCATCGTGGATCTTCTGCATTATAACGGCATATCGATCCGGAACGGAATCCTCAGGCAGCCGCTGCCCGTCCGGTGGACAGTGTATATTCTCGGGTCTCTTTTCGTCTTGATTTACGGCATGTACGGACCGGCTTACCATGCGGCTTCTTTTATTTACTTTCAGTTCTGAGCTTGACAGGCAGCCGTCCCCGGTCATTTCGGGTGCGGACGGCCGCAGGCAGTCAGATGGCGGATCCCTGATACGGAGGGGCGGGAGCGAAGCGGCGATATGAAAAAAGTCAGAGCGGTTATCAGATTCATCCTGTTCGCGGCGGTTTTCCTTGTGGTGATCCTGTATGTGAACACGGTTATGGGATTCAAGAACGAAGACGGCGTTCTCCCGATGAAGAACTATTATGATCTTCCGGAGGGAACGGTGGATGTGCTGTTTATCGGATCCAGCCACATCGGCGTCAATGTGAGCACGCAGACGCTGTGGAATGAGTACGGTATAGCCGCCTACAGCTGCTGGGGAAGCATGCAGCCAATCTGGAATTCCTATTACTATCTGAAGGAATGCCTGAAGTACCAGACGCCCAGAGTGGTCGTGCTGGATATTTATGGAGCGACCTTCACCTATGACTATGCCCAGTATGCCGCGCAGATCAAGAATACGCAGGGCATGCGTTTTTCCCGGGACAAGATCAACGCCGTGATGGCTTCGGCAGAAAAGGATAAGTGGATGCCGCTGCTGCTTGGACTGCCGGCGAGTCATGCGCGCTACAATGAGCTGACGGAGACGGATTTCGAATATATGCCGTGGGACAGGCATACCGATTTGCAGGAGACAGTGAATGATACGCTGGAGACCGTCACGCCTGTAACGCTCCCGGATCCTGACCAGTGGACGGACCGGCAGCCGCTTACGGAGAAATGCAGCGAGTATCTGCAGAAGATCCTCGATCTGTGCAAAAAGCAGGGTATTCCGCTGGAACTGGTCACGTCGCCCTATGAGCTTACCGAGGATGAATACGAAAGGATCAATGCGATCTCGGATGCAGCCGGAAAGAACGGCGTGCGTTTCACGAACTTCTTTGAGTGCTATCAGAATTATGACATCGATCCGGAAAAGGATTTTT
>ONOC01000078.1 GCA_900319355.1 uncultured Eubacteriales bacterium
TCCAGCCCCTTTGCCTCGGCAAGACCTACGGCAATCGGCATGACAATGGGAATCATGATGGCGAAGGTTCCCCACGAAGTACCGGTGGAAAAGGAAATCAGAGCCGAGAGGGCGACGGCGATGATGGGGACCAGCTGGAGGGGAAACCCGCCGCCGACAACGGTCTTGTCATTGCAGCCAGCTACTGGGGCAAGGCAAAGACGGTATCTCAGGATATCATGATCGTTGTTCTGCTGCTCAATATCCCGGGATGGGAAATCTTCGATAATATCATGATCGCCATTGCGACCATCCTTACCGTGGTGTCTCTGATTGATTATTTTGTCAAGAACCGTCAGGTACTTGCCTCACAGAAATAATGAAAAATCGATCCAGTGATAGAAAACACAGGATTATTCTGATTGCTGCTGCGGCGATTATTTTTGCAATCGCCGCTGCAGCAATTTTCAGGAATGCCAGACACCGCGCCGTTCAGAAGGAAGCCGTGGCAGAAGGCGTGTCTTATCTGAAATCCGTCGGGAGTGTCAGTGCCGACAAAGTCAGGTCAGATATCCGTGCCGTGGAGGAACAGAAAAGGCAGGAGCAGAAGGAAGAGATCATAAAGACGCTTTCCGCTGATCCCGACAGCGTCTGGTCTTATTTTACCAGCTATGCGATCCTCGGTGACTCCCGGGCTGTAGGCTTTTCAACCTTTGAATTTCTGCCGCAGGATCATGTCATGGCAGACGGCGGTAATACCATAAGGAACATCGAGGAACACACGGAAGAACTTCAGGCGCTCGCCCCGGAATATATCTTTCTGGCCTACGGACTGAATGATGTGAGCATCGGATACTGGAACACACCGGAGGAATACGCCTCTGAGTATGCGGAAATACTCGGCAGAATGTCGTCTGCTCTTCCCGATTCAAAGTTCTATATCTGCTCTGTCATTCCTGCAACAGAAGAGGCCATTAACGAAAGAGAAGACAAGTGGGCAGACATTCCGGAATACAGCGATGCCGTGAAGAAGATGGCAGAGAAGAACGGCTATGGATTTGTCGATATCTCTGATCTGGTTGCCGCTCACACGGATCTGTATGATCCTGACGGCATTCATATGCAGAAGGCTTTTTATCCGTACTGGGGTGCTGCCATGATCGCCGCAACCTATGACGATTACGGAGCGAAAGACAGCACCGGCAGTTCATCTGACAGCGAAACGCAGGAGAGTACTGAGTCAGTCAGCACGGAATCCTCAGGAGAGTAACTGCCGCGCTTACATCGAGGCCGCGTTTGCAGAGCTTTCAGAGAGGCTGCGTTTGCAGCGCTTTCAGAGAGGCTGCGATTCGTTATGACCGAATCAGGAAAGGAAGGATTTATGAGCATCAGTCTGAATGGGCGGGCCCGGGTGTATGCCGCCGCCAAATGGGCTGTCGCCATTCTGGCTGTCGTGCTTATCGCGGTGCACTCGGCCGGTACGAAGATGAGCAGCACATCGTTTGACGATATGAAGGAAGCCGTCATGGCTGCTGCGGATACGACGAACATGCTTGAAGCGGACAGTCAGATGATCCGGCGGCTCTACGGTATTGACCCCGATGAATATGACGGTGTTCTGCTGTGGTATCCGAAGACGAACATGAAGTCGGAGGAACTCCTGGTGGTAAAACTGAGAGACGGCGGTCAGATGAAAGCACTTGAGCAGGCCATCAGCGCAAGAAAGGATACGCTGCTTCAGAGTTTCAGAGGGTATGGTGCCGAACAGACGGCCATGCTTGAAAACAGCGTGACCGACCTCCGCGGAAACTATGCTTTTTTCTGCTCTGCCGATGATCCTGACCGTGTTCATCAGGCGTTTCTGACAGCATACTGAGACTTGAGGGGGCCAGAGTATGTCGTTCAATACGATTCCGTTTTTATTTGTATTTTTTCCGGCCGCGCTTCTGATCTTCCGGCTGGTACCGGAACGCGCAAAGAATATCGTTCTCGTTATACTGAGCCTTCTTTTTTATGCGTGGGACAGCGTCTCCGGGCTGCTGCTTCTGATTTTTTCCATGGCCTTCAATTATTTCGCGGCACTGGAAATTCAGTCCCTGCTTGACCATGGGAACAGGCAGACCGCCAGGACGGCACTGATCACCTCGGTCGTGGCAGACCTCGCACTTCTGGGATTTTACAAATATGCCGGATTTTTCGCCGGCATCTTCGGCGTACAGACGGCTGAAAGGGAGCTCCCGCTCGGCATCTCCTTCTTCACATTCACTGTCCTTTCCTATGTGTCTGACGTTTATTACGGGAAAGCAGAAGCAGAGAGACGACCTGTGCCCTATATGCTCTATGTGTCACTGTTCCCGAAGATTATTTCGGGACCGGTGGTGGAGTACAGAGATATTGTCGGTCAGCTTGAGCATCATCCGGTGAAGGCATCCGCCTTCCGTTCCGGCGTAAAGCTTTTTCTGATCGGACTGTTCAAGAAGGTGCTGATCGCCGATCCGCTGGGCAGTTCTTTTGCCTCGCTGAGGAATTCCGGCAGTCTCGCGTCTGCGACGGCCTGGCTCGGCATGATTTTTTACAGTCTTCAGCTTTTCTATGATTTTTCCGGCTATTCGGATATGGCCATCGGCATCGCGAAGATGTTCGGATTCAGCATCGATAAGAACTTTGATCATCCCTACATATCAGACGGTGTCACGGATTTCTGGAGACGGTGGCATATCTCTCTCGGACACTGGTTCAGGGATTACGTCTATATTCCGATGGGTGGAAACCGCTGCAGTACGAAGCGTCTTGCCGTCAACCTGATGACGGTCTGGATCCTGACAGGTTTCTGGCACGGCGCGGGATGGAATTTTATTTTCTGGGGCATCTATCACGGCGCATGGGTGCTGCTTGACAGATTCGCCATCAGAAAAATCTTCGACACCATTCCCCGTTATGTGCGGATCGCCCTGACGGATCTGATCGCCTGCTTCGGATGGATTTTCTTCTTTTCCCCGTCGATCGGATCGGCCTTCGGCTGGATCGGCAATATGTTCGGGTCGGCGCATGCCGGCTTCTGGAACGGGGCAACGACCTATTATCTGTACAGCAATCTGGTGCTTCTCCTGATTGCCGTAATCTTCTGCAGCCCGGTACCGGGTGAATTCATCGACAGCATATCGGTCAGAAACAGAAACAGTGTTCTCATTGCCTCCATCGGTTATGCCGTGCTTTTCATCTTCAGCATTGCAGCCATTGTTTCAAACACGTATACATCATTTCTGTATTTCAGGTTCTGACAGGTGCAGCGTCACAGGAGAGAAGTTATGGCAGAAAATAACAGCCCGGAAAACAGAGCGGTAAAAAGAACCGGGCGGAGAAAACCGAACCTGAGAAACCGTCTGGCCGGAAAAATCACGAAGATCACAGCCATCATTGTGATACTGCTGATATTACTGAATCTGGTCACGCCGGACAGGACGTTTTCTTCCAATGAAAACAGAAATCTTGAGCAGAGACCTCATTTTACTGCGGCCTCTGTGATCAGCGGTGAGTTCACTCAGTCGCTCACTTCGTATCTGAATGATCAGTTTGTCCTGCGTGATACCTGGGTCTCGATGAATCATGCGCTGAAGGCGGCATCCGGACAGAAGGAATCCGGCGATGTATATTTCGGAAAGCACGGGACCCTGCTGGCACGACCCGAAAAGCCGGATGAAACGGCTGTTTCCGAATCAGAAAATGCGATGAAAGCTTTTAAGAATGCCTACCCCGGGGTATCCATGGATGTGATGATCGTTCCGTGCGCTGCGGCAGCCGAAAGCGAACTTCTGCCGGCATACGCACCGGTCAGGGATCAGTATGACGACATCCTTACAGAGGAGGAGCAATTCGCTTCCTGCGGATATTCAGTGATCAAAGCAGGAGATACGCTTCGTGAACACAGCGGGGAATACATCTATTACAAGACCGATCATCACTGGACCACGCTGGGCGCATGGTACGCCTTCCGGTCATCAGAGGAAGCGCTCGGGATCACGGACGACAGCGGATCTTATACGGACCATGTCGTATCAACGGATTTTGCCGGTACACTTGCTTCCCAGAGCGGGAGTTATGGCCACAGAGATGAAATTCATGTGTTTGAGCCCGCGGGAACAGCACCGGAATATTACGTTTATATACCGGATCTGAAACAGACAACGACTTCCGTATATGACAGCAGCAAGCTGGAAGAAAAGGATCAGTATCAGGTATTTCTGGGTGGAAATCATCCGCTGGTCGAAATTCACACGGCGAACCGCACGGACAGAAACCTTCTGATCTTCAAGGATTCCTATGCGAACAGTTTCGTCCCGTTTCTGCTCTCATATTTCGACAATATTTACATGATCGATCCCAGATATTATTATGACAATGCCGCTTCGCTGATGTCGACGGGAGGAATCACGGATGTGCTTTTCCTTTACAGTCAGAACACCTTCGCGAAAGATAAGTCACTGAAGGACGTACTCAATGACGCCGTGTCCGATGTATCGGAAAACAAAAGTCAGACGGAGAGCGTCGGCGGAAATGTCTCAGGAAACGCATCGGGAAGCTGAGATATTGCTTTGATTCAGAACCAGCGAAGCGTATACTCATTATTAAGTATATGACCGGCCAGAACCGTGTGTTAACGTCTGTACTGTGGCACAGCCTGCAGTGTGAGGCACTACCTGCAGCGACGCGAAAGCACGCAGTGCAAAGCGGCGCGTGGACTTATACAGTACTGTACAAGTCGGACATAACAGTTCAGACGCTGAGGACAGGCAGGAGAGCGCCGCCTGTGAATTTACCTGCGACAGTGGCCGGGAATGACTGAACAGAAATAAACTGTTGTCAGCGGCGCGTATTCACAGAATCGGGAGGACAAATGACAGAGAACACAGATTTTGAAACCGGACTGAAGGAAGAATGCGGTGTTTTCGGCATGTATGATCTGGACGGCCATGATGTGAGCCGTTCCATTTATTACGGACTGGAGGCGCTTCAGCACCGAGGTCAGGAATCATGCGGTATTGCGGTGAGCGATACCTCGGGACCGAAGGGCAGGGTAAAATCTTACAAGGGCCTCGGACTTCTCTCGGAGGTATTTCATACAGGACAGTTCGACAGTCTGTCCGGCAACATCGGAATCGGTCATGTGCGTTATTCCACATCCGGTTCTCTGAATATCAATAATGCACAGCCCCTCGTTCTCAATTATCTGAAGGGATCGCTGGCGCTTGCCCACAACGGCAATCTGGTCAACGCGCTTCAGCTCAGAGAGGAAATGGAAAATGCCGGGGCGATTTTTCACACCTCGATCGATTCGGAGGTGATTGCGCACTGTATCGCACGTGAACGCGTGAACAGCGGCTGCATTGAGGATGCCGTCAAGAAAGCCTGTGACCATATCAGGGGCGCCTTCGCCATTGTCCTGATGAGTCCGAGAAAGCTGATCGGTGTCCGGGATCCTTACGGCCTGAGGCCGCTCTGCATCGGTCAGAGAGACAACGCCTATGTGCTCGCGTCCGAGGACTGTGCGCTCCACTCGATCGGCGCTCATTTCATCCGGGACGTGAAACCCGGTGAGGTTGTGACCATCAACAGCCGGGGAGAGATCAGCTCGGAATTCCTCGATGATGTGGTGCCCCGGGAAAAACAGGCACACTGTATTTTCGAATATATTTATTTTGCGCGTCTTGACTCGTGCATCGACGGCGTAGAAGTGTATAATGCAAGAATCAGGGGCGGGGCTTCGCTGGCCAGATGCTATCCTGTGGACGCCGATATTGTGGCAGGTGTACCGGATTCAGGTCTTGCCGCTGCCAAGGGGTATTCCGAGGCATCCGGTATTCCGTATGCCATTGCTTTTCACAAGAACAGCTACGTCGGCCGCACCTTCATCAAGCCGAGCCAGGATGAGCGGGAGTCCAGTGTAAAAATCAAGCTTTCCGTCATCGGCTCTGTCGTAAAGGGCAAAAGAGTGGTTCTCGTGGATGATTCCATTGTGAGAGGCACGACGATCGCCAATCTGATCAGAACGCTGAAGCACTGCGGCGCCACGGAGGTCCATGTGAGAATCAGTTCACCGCCGTTCCTCCATCCGTGCTACTTCGGCGTGGATGTACCGTCGAACAAACAACTGATCGCCTCGCAGATGTCGGTGGAGCAGATCCGGAAGAAAATCGGCGCCGATTCCCTCGGCTATATGCCGATCAGAGAACTGCCCGATATGGTCGGAGATCTTCCGATCTGCAGGGCATGCTTCAATAATGAATATCCGATGGAAGTACCGGATCATGAGATCCGGGACGAACTCGGGGACTGAGATGCGGACGGGTTCTGTGACCCGGTTCCGTTTCATGAAGAGGTATAAACATTAATTCTCACACATGAACAGGAGGACAGGAATGTCAGTCAAGTACGTATTTGTCACAGGAGGCGTTGTATCCGGTCTGGGCAAGGGAATTACGGCGGCGTCTCTCGGACGTCTTCTGAAGGCACGTGGTTATCATGTGACCATGCAGAAATTCGATCCCTATATCAATGTAGACCCCGGTACCATGAACCCCATCCAGCACGGCGAGGTTTATGTCACAGACGACGGAACAGAGACGGATCTGGATCTCGGTCATTATGAGCGTTTTATCGACGAGTCACTTGACCACAATTCCAATGTCACGACAGGAAAGGTCTATTCCACCGTCATCCAGAAAGAACGTCACGGCGATTACGGCGGCGGCACGGTACAGGTGATTCCGCATATCACAAACGAAATCAAGAGCAGATTTTACCGTCCGAAGACGATCGACGAGGAGACCATCGCCATCATTGAGATCGGCGGAACCGTCGGCGACATTGAGTCCCAGCCTTTCCTGGAGGCCATCCGCCAGTTCCAGCATGACATCGGACATGAAAATGCCATCATGATCCATGTCACGCTGATTCCCTATCTGCGCACGTCACAGGAACTGAAGACCAAACCCACGCAGATGTCGGTCAAATCCCTGCAGAGTATCGGTATCATGCCGGACATTCTGGTGTGCCGTTCCGAGCAGCCGCTCTCACAGAACATCAAGGACAAAATCGCCCTGTTCTGCAATGTTCCTAGCAGTCACGTACTGCAGAATCTGGACTGCGGTTCCCTCTATGAGGTTCCGCTGGCCATGGAAAAGGAGCATCTGGCAGACGTGGTGCTGGAAGATCTGAAACTTCCGGATCCGAAACCGGATCTTGCCGACTGGACCGACATGGTGGAGAGATCCCAGCATCTTGAGAAAAAAGTCAATATCGGTATCGTCGGCAAGTACACGGCGCTTCACGACGCATATCTGAGTGTGGTCGAAGCACTGAAACACGGCGGCATCAGCAACAGCGCCGATGTGGACATCCACTGGATTGACTCGGAACAGCTGACCGATGACAATGCGGAGGAAATGCTGAAGGATATGGATGGCATCCTTGTACCGGGCGGTTTCGGCACGAGAGGTGTCGAGGGCATGATCTCTGCCGCGCGCTATGCCAGAATCAATAAAGTACCGTATCTCGGCATCTGTCTGGGCATGCAGGTCGGCATCATTGAATTTGCGAGAAACGTATGCGGATTCCATGATGCGAATTCCATCGAGCTGGCACCGGACACCCTGCATCCGGTGATCGCCCTTCTTCCGGATCAGAACGGTGTGGAGGATATCGGCGGTACGCTCAGGCTCGGCGCCTATCCGTGCGTGCTGCAGGACAATACCATCGCTCTCGAGCTTTACGGTCAGAAGCAGATCAGCGAACGCCACAGACACCGCTATGAGGTCAATAATGATTACCGCAAGGCACTGACGGACGGCGGCATGGTTCTGTCCGGCATTTCTCCGGACGGTCATATTGTTGAGATGATGGAGCTGAAGAGAGAGGATCATCCGTTCTTCATCGGCACGCAGGCGCATCCGGAGTTCAAGAGCCGTCCGAACCGCCCGCATCCGCTGTTTGCAGGATTCATCCATGCAGCAGTTGAATATCATGGCTAAACGACGCTGCGGCGAGGACGTGCTCATAGCTCTGCTGCGGGTGGAGGCATCTGTATTTTGTTGAGCGATATAAGGAGGTACTATGTTCAAAGCAAATAAGAATTATCTGAATCTGCAGGGCAGTTACCTGTTTTCCACAATTGCGAAGAAGGTTGCAGCTTACCAGGAGGCACATCCGGATGCAGATATTATCCGTCTGGGCATCGGCGATGTGACACAGCCGCTGGTACCGGAGATCATCAAGACCCTTCATGAGGGTGTGGATGAGATGGCTCATAAGGAGACCTTCCACGGCTATTCACCGGATCTCGGCTATGAATTTCTGCGCAGTGCAATCGCTGAAGAGTACAGACAGAGAGGATGCCAGGTATCGGATAATGAGATCTTTGTCTCGGACGGAGCCAAGAGCGATTCCGGCAATATCCAGGAGAT
>ONOC01000081.1 GCA_900319355.1 uncultured Eubacteriales bacterium
AATCAGGCAGATGATGGCGGAGCAGACAAGAAGCTTGTCCGCCAGCGGATCCATGAACTTTCCGAAGTCCGTGATCATATGGTACTTTCTTGCGATGTAACCGTCGGCCGTATCCGTGAGACTCGCCACGATAAAGACCACAAGGGCGAGAATGTTGTACCATGAAAACGGAAGATACATACAGATTACGAAAACCGGTACCAGAATCATTCTGAGACATGTCAGCTTATTCGGCAGATTCATCTTTGACCAGACCTCCTGTCAGATCGTATTCCATGGATCCGGTCACCTGCACGCTGACCAGATCACCCGTGTTCAGTTCCTCATCCGAGCTGACGAAGATCAGCCCGTCGATATCAGGCGCATCCGCGTATGTTCTTCCCACATAGACATCGTCCGCGCTCATATATCCTTCAATAAATACCTGCACTGTTTTTCCGATCAGGGATTCACCGCGCTTTGTGGAGATCTCCTGCTGCAGTGTCATCAGCTCATCCCGGCGGTTAAGCTTTGTCTCCTCATCTATCTGATCCTCCATCACGGAAGCCGGCGTTCCCTCTTCCCGGGAATAGGTGAAGACACCCAGCCGGTCGAACTTCATCCTGCGGACAAAATCGACGAGATGCCTGTGCTGTTCCTCCGTCTCTCCGGGAAAGCCTGTGATCAGCGTTGTCCGGAGTGCGATGTCGTGAATTTCCTTCCTGAGACCGGTGATGATTCTTTCCAGATCCGCCTCCGTCGTGTGCCGGCCCATGCGCTTCAGCACATCATCATCGGCATGCTGCACCGGCATATCCAGATAGTGGCAGATTTTCGGCTCGGTCCGCATGGTTTCCACAAGCTCCGGATAGATCTCCTCCGGGTAGCAGTACAGAAGCCGGATCCATTCGATGCCTTCAATGCGGCAGAGCTTTCTGAGAAGCACGTGAAGTGATTTCCTGCCATACAGGTCAGTTCCGTAAAGCGTTGTCTCCTGCGCCACCAGGATCAGTTCTTTCACCCCATCCCCGGCGAGGGCTTTCGCTTCCCGCACAAGCTTCTCCATCGGTACACTTCGGTAGCTGCCGCGCATGGCCGGAATCGCACAGTACGTGCAGTGCTTGTCGCAGCCGTCTGCGATCTTCAGATATTCATAGAAACCGCCGGTTGTCAGAACCCGCGTACCGGGGATATCGTCATCCGGTTCCGGGCCTTCCGCCGCCGGTTCTTCATCAGCGCTGCCGGCTGCATCGGATGAACCGCCCCGTGAAGCTGCTGCGAGAGGATCAAGGTAAATGCCTCTTTCACCCTTTTCCGCCCTGTCAAGCGCTTCTTCGATATGGTCAAGACTTGCTGTTCCGATGATCGCATCGACCTCGGGAATCTCATCCAGGACCTCTTCTCTGTAACGCTCGGCCATGCAGCCTGCCACGATCAGCGCCCGGCACCTGCCTTCGGTCCGGTTGTGTGCGAGGTCCAGAATCGTCTGAATACTCTCTTCCTTCGCCGACTCAATGAAACAGCAGGTATTGACGATAATGATATCTGCCTCCTGCTCATCATCGGTCATTTCGTAGCCACGCCCTGCAAGCCTGCCGAGCATATGTTCCGAATCGACCAGATTTTTATCGCAGCCCAGAGAAACAAATAATATTTTCTGATGAGAATCCATCAGCTGTTTTCCTCATTTTCCTCGCGCGGAAGTATGGTTACCTTGCCGGAATACAGCTCGTCAACCGCGATGCTGAGCGGCTTCTTCGGCTTACCGTTGTCATAGGTGTCCTTTACTCTCGGCGCATCGCCGTCAATAATCTGACGTGCTCTTTTGGCCGTCGCCAGTACAACGGAATAGCGGCTGGTTACCAGAGGTGCTTCCTCCGGATCCTGGCCCTTGTTGATTTCCTCGATCATTTCCACATAAGAAGGATGAATCATGCTTTTTTACTCCTTTTTCATTGCTGTCAGTGATTGATCTGTACTTATCCTGTTCTCAGAACCGGATAACAGTATCAGTTTTCCTTATCAGTTGCAAGCGCTTCATTGAGAGAAACAAGCTCCTGCCTGATCTCATGAATCAGTTCTTTTCTGTGAGAGCTCAGACAGTGCTGACTTCTGATCAGCTGGTGCAGGTCTTCCACGCAGGTATCCAGATCATCATTGACCAGGATATAATCATACCGGTCCATGCCCCGGGCTTCTTCCGCAGCTCTCTTCATTCTGGCGCTGATGACTTCCTCCGTCTCCGTACCTCTGCCGGTGAGACGCCTTTTCAGCTCTTCCGCAGAAGGCGGTGTCAGAAAGATCAGAACGGCATCCGGACGCTTCTCCTTCACCCTGAGCGCACCCTGGATTTCAATCTCCAGGATGACATCCTTACCGGCCGAAAGCTGTTCATCCACATAGGCCGCCGGTGTTCCGTAGGCGTGGTCCACATACCTTGCATGTTCGAGCAGCTCTCCCCGCTCAACCATGGCATTGAATTCTTCTTCTGTTTTGAAGAAATAATTCACGCCTTCTTTTTCCCCCGGTCTCGGCTTTCTGGTTGTCGCCGAAACTGAAAGAGCATACTGATCATAGCGGTTCATCAGTTCACGGATGACCGTGCCTTTTCCCGCTCCTGAAAATCCTGAAAGGATTACCAGAAGACCTCTGTCTTTCTTCTGATCAGTCATTCTCAGCCTCCTCTTCTGTTCTTCCCTGCGGATCATTGAATCTCTTCATGATGGTGTCTGTCTGCAGAGCGGACAGAACAAGCCTCCCGTCCGTCATGACGAGGACGGACTTTGTTTTTCTGCCCTGTGTGGCATCGATCAGCATATCCCTTTCACGGGCACTGCTCACCATTCTTCTGACGGGCGCCGCATCGGGATTGACCGCCGCAAGCACCCGGTCGGTGTTCACCGCGTTTCCGAATCCGATATTCATCAGTCTTGACATAGATGATTACTCCACGTTCTGGACCTGCTCGCGGATTTTTTCAATTTCCGTTTTCAGGTCGACGCCGAGACCGGAAATCTCAAGATCATTGGCCTTGGACAGAATCGTATTGGCCTCCCGGTTCATTTCCTGTGCGAGGAAATCAAGCTTCCGCCCGATATTAAATCCCTTCGCCAGCGTATCTTTCATGCTCTGAATATGGCTCTTCAGCCGTACCGTCTCTTCGTCCGTGCAGATTTTGTCGGCAAAAATCACCACCTCGGCGGCAATCCGGCTCTCATCCACCTGCGCATCACCGAGAAGTTCCTTTGTCTTCTCCTCCAGACGGCTCCGGTAGTCCTCCATAATCTCCGGCTCGCGTCGGATAATCTGGTCGACATTCTTCTCCATATGATCAAGTTTCAGGAGAAGATCACGGCGGAGATTTTCGCCCTCCGTGTTCCTTGACTGCATGAAATTCTCTGCCGCCTCGGTCAGAACCGGCTCGAGTTCCTTCCAGAGCGCATCCTCATCCGTCTGTTCCTCGGTGGTTTCCACGACATCCGGAAAGGAAAGCAGCTTCGATGCCGTGAGATCATTGCTGATACCGAATTCCTTTTCTATACGGTCCGCATAGGCCATATACTCGCGGGCAAGCTGTGCGTTGAAATGAACATTTACCTCACTGTCCGAATAGTCCTCGTAGGTGATATATACATCAAGTTTGCCGCGCTGCGCGTAATTCTTCAGCGTGTTTCTGATGTTCGATTCCAGAACGCTGAATTTCTTCGGCGAGCGGATCGTGAATTCCAGGTAGCGATGATTGACCGATTTGATTTCGACGGCGAGTTTCTTCTTCTCATCATGCACTTCAGCCCTGCCGAATCCGGTCATACTGTAAACTTTTTCTGACATGTCTGTTCCCCATCTGTCTAAAATACACAACACAGATTCAATTATATGACGACTTCCATGAAGAGTCAAACCATTAACGGCGATGACAAATAATTCTTTCTTATGTATAATAAGGCGAACGGAGGATTACAGATGGCATTTGACGGAATCACGGTTTCCGCCCTGCGGGATGAGTTTGAACGCACACTCTCAGGCGGACACCTGGCAAAAATCATCCAGCCCGAACCGAATGAGCTGGTGCTTACGATTAAGAATAACGCGAAATCATGGCGCGTCCTGCTTTCAGCCGACGCCTCGCTGCCGCTGGCCTGCATGATCACGGATCAGCGTACCGCCCCGATGACAGCGCCGAACTTCTGCATGCTGCTTCGCAAACATCTTGCCGGCGGCAGGCTCGACCGCGTGACGCAGCCCTCTCTCGAGCGCGTGCTGATCTTCCACTTCACGCACCGGGACGAACTCGGAGACAGCCGGGAATGGCAGCTCATCATAGAACTGATGGGCAAACACAGTAATATCATTCTTGTAGACAGCAGCGGCCGCATCGTTGACGCAATCAAGAGAATCTCCTTTAACGTGAGTTCGGTCAGGGAAGTTCTTCCCGGCAGGGAATACTTCATCCCGGAGACGCAGCACAAGGAAGACCCCATGGCAGCGGACGAGCCGTCCTTTATCCGGACGGTGGCGGAAGGCGACCGTCCGTTATATAAATCCATATACGGAAGCTATACCGGCATTTCTCCGGTCATGGCAGAAGAGCTCTGTTACCGGGCAGGCCTGGATCCGGACAGCGCCTGCTCTTCTCTCACAGAGCCGGAGAAAATACATCTGGCTCATGTCTTCCGTATCATGACGGATGACGTAAAAGAAGGCACCTTTCATCCGACAATGTACCTGAAGAACGGCGAACCGTTTGAATTTTCATGTCTGGAGCTGACGGAGTTCGGAAATCTTCCGAAGAAGACCTTTGACTCGGTTTCGGCACTTCTGACGGCTTTTTATGCGGAAAAGGAAATCCGTACGAGGATCCGCCAGCGCTCCGCCGACCTCCGGAAAATCGTCAGTACGGCTCTCGAGCGCGACGCCCGTACCCTGAATCTGCAGGAAAAGCAGATGCATGACACAGAGAAGCGCGATAAATACCGGGTATACGGAGAACTTCTGAACACGTACGGCTACAGTCTGGAGAGCGGTGCCAGGGAAATGGAAGCTGTCAATTACTATACCGGAGAGACAGTCCGGGTACCGCTTGACCCGCTTCTGTCTCCGGGGGAGAACGCGAAGAAATACTTTGCGCGCTACACCAAGCTGAAACGGACGGCCGAAGCACTGAAGGAAAGAATTGCTTCAACGAAGGATGAGCTGTCGCATCTGGACAGCATATCGGAATCACTCGACACCGCGCGTGACGAGGCCGACCTGGATGAGATACGGGACGAGCTTGCCGAATACGGCTTCATAAAGAAAAAGAATCAGAACGGCAGAAAAAGATCGCAGAAGGCAAAGCCGCTCCACTTCCTCTCCTCTGACGGCTTTGACATCTATGTCGGAAAGAACAATTATCAGAACGAGGAGATCACATTCAGAATCGGGCGGCCGGATGACTGGTGGTTCCACGCCAATGATATTCCGGGATCCCACGTCATCGTACGCGGCGAAGGGAAAGAGCTGCCTGACCGGACCTTTGAGGAAGCCGGAAGGCTCGCCGCACATTTTTCCAGAGCGGGCACTTCGCCGAAAGTGGAGGTCGATTACACGCTCCGGAGAAATCTTCACAAGCCGACAGGAGGCCGGCCCGGATTTGTACTGTACTATACCAATTATTCCATGATGGCCTCGACGGATATTTCGGATATCAGAGAGGTGTGATTTACAGGAATCATAATCGTTCATGCATGCTTCGCGTGCAACACAGCACCTATAAGACTGCGCGCCGTTTCGCATTTCGCGTCGCCGCAGGGATTGAGCATCCCGGGGAGGGATGAACGGAAGGCAAGGGGTTTCAATGACAGAAAACAGCAGACATCATTCTGGACAGGTGCAGAGACGGAAAAATAAAAGGCCGCAGCAGAACGGTCAGGAGTTTGTCCGCCGCAAAATGAAACAGCGCTGGGAGGCGGATCCCTCGGTCGGTCTGACGCCGGAACAGGTGGCAAAGTACCGGGCCTGCGGCTGGACCAACCGTTCCGTCGAACCGCCGTCAAAAACGACAAAGGATATCATACGCGAGAACACGCTGACTTACTTCAACGGCATCTTTCTGCTTCTCGCGATCCTGCTCTTCATGGTCGGCGCCTACAATGACATGACCTTTATCCCGGTCATCGTCGCCAACGCACTGATCGGTATCGTCCAGGAGATCTCGGCCAAGAAGACGCTGGACAAACTGAATATGCTGAATGCGCCGAAGGCAAAGGTAGTCCGCGGCGGAAAAATCAGGACCATTGCCGCGGTCAGTCTGGTTCTCGACGATATCGTGATTTTTGAAGCCGGCAATCAGATCCCGGCCGATGCCGTCGTCGTGGAGGGCTCCGTCAAGGCAAACGAGGCGCTCCTCACGGGTGAATCAGACGAAATCGTCAAAAATCCCGGCGATTCTCTCATGTCAGGATCGTTTATCGTTTCCGGTTCCTGCCGGGCGAGACTGGTCAGCGTCGGTCCGGATTCCTATATCAACAAACTGACGCTGCAGGCCAAATCAGTGAACAGTTCGGGCGAAGAGTCCGAGATGATCCAGGCCATCAACAAAATTATCCTGGTCGCAGGTATCGCGATCATTCCGATCGGCATCCTGCTCTTCTATCAGGGCGTCTGGGTACAGCAGAATTCCATCACCGAGGCTGTCCGCTCCATGGTCGCCGCGGTCGTCGGCATGATCCCGGAAGGCCTCTATCTGCTTTCCAGTGTCACGCTGGCTGTGAGCACGGCAAAGCTTGCCTACAAAAAAGTCCTTGTGCACGACATGAAATGCATCGAGACGCTGGCCCGCGTCGATGTGCTGCTCACGGATAAAACCGGTACCATCACGGAAAATAAAATGTATGTCAATGATGTGATCGCTCTTCCTCCGTATGAGCAGGACGAAAGTCTGCCGCCGCTGGAGACGCTTCTCGGCGATTTCATGGCTGCCGAAGAGGCGGATAACATCACCATGTCAGCGCTGAAGGAGTATTTTAATCAGGGCGACCCGGCGGCTGCACTCTCCCATACCGGATTTTCTTCGCAGTACAAATATTCTTCTGTCACGCTGTCAACCGGCTCCTATGTCCTCGGCGCACCTGAGTTTCTTCTGAAGGACGACTATGACACATACAGAGACAAAATCGACGAGCAGGGCAGAAAAGGATTCCGTGTACTGGTCTTTGGCCGCTATGCCGGTAAGGCAGACGGAAACGAGCTGACGGAGAAGGTATCTCCCTTCTGTCTTGTCGTCATGGGCAACAGAATCCGCAAGGATGCCAGTAAAACCTTCCGGTATTTCGACAGGCAGGGCGTAACCGTCAAGGTTATCTCGGGAGATAACCCGGTCACGGTATCTGAGGTCGCGAGGCAGGCCGGCATCGCCAACCCGGATCTTTATATTGACTGTTCCACCCTGAAAACAAAAGAGGAAATCTACGACGCCGTCCGAAAATACACGGTGTTCGGCCGTGTTTCACCCGATCAGAAACGCCAGTTTGTCAAGGCACTGCAGGCGCAGGGCCACAAGGTGGCCATGACCGGAGACGGTGTCAACGACGTGCTTGCACTGAAGGATGCGGACTGCTCCATCGCCATGGCCGCCGGCTCGGACGCCGCAGCGCAGGCTTCACAGCTTGTGCTTCTGGACAATGATTTTTCGCATATGCCCGAGGTCGTTCAGGAAGGCCGCCAGGTCGTCAACAACATGGAACGTTCGGGAAGCCTGTTCCTCGTCAAGAACATCTTCTCGCTGCTGCTTTCTCTGTTTACACTTTTTGCGGGACTCTCCTACCCGCTTCGTTCATCGCAGATTTCACTTATCAGTGCGTTTACGATCGGTGTGCCCGGCTTCTTCATGTCGCAGCTGCCGAACACGAACAGGATCAGCGGAAATTTCCTTGGCAATATCATAAG